>CAZDAF010000535.1:0-1548 GCA_964503115.1 uncultured bacterium | reverse complement strand
AGTTATACTGTTTGCAGCAGCAAAGGAAGGAGCTTTCGATTACACGCGAGGAAGCAATGCATCGAACAATTCGGGCTTGCCGCGTACCTTGAGATATTCTTTGATATATTCCGCACTTTCATCAACACTGAAAATATCCATACTTTTCAGCGGCCTGATACAATGGTTCAATGTCCTGGCGATTCTGCGAAGGTTGATCCGCCGAAAAGGCAAAACGGTGTCGAAGTCGATGAAATAAAAAAGGATTCCATCTTCTCTTTCATCCACGAGGATGTTTTTTCCCTGATCGTGCACATATACGTCAGCCTCGTGTAATTTCGCAAGGGCCCGAGCAAGCAAGATATATATACGTTTTTTCCTCTCATTTGCGTCGGGCTCTAACGACCCCAGCACATCGGGCAGGCTGGGAACAGGACCAATATCTTCCATGAAAAGAATACTCCAGCGATGAAATCCAAATCGCCAGTTTCCCCATACGCAAAGCGGCCGAGGAGTCAGCAACCCCGATCGCTCGACATGAAGGGCGGCTTTGAAGCTTCGTATCGATTCCGGGAATGAAAAAAATGCTTCCAGAACCCGCTTGATTCCCCGGGTGCGGTAATACTTAGCCCTGAATTTTATTCCGTCATACTCGAATATTGGAGAAGAAATCACCCGCCTTTTCGGAATTTCGTCGAGTATCGAACGAAAAGATTCATCCTCGCATGACAACTCCCACTGTCGTATTATCTCCTTCGAGAAATCGAGTGGATAAAAACAATTATGTATCAGGCGATTGTTTTCATACTTCGTAGATATCCACGGGGATTGCGTGCTTAATTTTTTCTCCGATTTCAGTTGTGAATTGGGCATGACGGTTTCCTTAAAAATCACCGGTACATTTGACTAGGGGTTTAAGCCCATTGTCTTTCAAGGTGATAGTTATTGAAATTTCGGTATATAACCGTTAGTATTACTTGATAATAACGAAAAAAAAGGAGAAATGGTATGGCACGTTGGGGTAAATTTATTTTAGCGGCTTTTTTCATTGCAACAGTGGCGGTGATCGGAACTTCATCCATAACCCAAGGCGGCAGGAGTGGTATGCCCGATACGTACGACATCAAGGCCTTCCTTAAGCCCGACTGGGAGTTGGCCATGCACGAGGTCTTCACACATTACCTTCAAGCCGCCGCCACCTTCGGGCAAGGCGATTATAACACAAGCATAGCTTTCCTCAAGGTCATGGGATTTTACATAAACATGCTCCCGGACCTGATCCCTTCAAAAACGCCGGACGGCCGGAAGGTGGACCGCATCAAGTTCCTCAAGGAAATTGACCAGCTACGATCCAACGGCATCAAGCTGCGCCGCATGATCGAGAAAAAGGAGTACAACAAGGCCACCAAGCTTGCGCCGGATTACATCACGCGGCTTTGCACCGATTGCCATAAAAACGCCGAAGTTCCACCGAAATGGCAAATAGGAGGTTATCGGGTAGATTAGCAGCCGGGTAATGATTTACCTTTAAGTGGTGTTTTGTGTATCAGCGCTTATTGTACGGGTGTA
>CAZDAF010000534.1:0-1555 GCA_964503115.1 uncultured bacterium | reverse complement strand
CTCCTTGTTTTTATTGCTGATTCTAGCAAAACAAGGAGCATTTTCATATGGTTATACCATTATTGCAGAAGTGCGGTAATTCCAAACGCAAAATCCAGGTTTATTCGCGACGGGCGAAATGCCGGAGACCTACACCGAACCAAAAGTGGATTTTACATAAAGACTGTCCGCCAGGTACCTATAGCTTATCCGTAGATAACAGTGCTTGATCAAAATGGCAACAATTACGGGATATGGACACTCCCGGATAATTGTAGATGAAGTACCGTGGCGGTTTTTTCCGTAACTCTGAAGGTATGAGCGATCTTCAACGGCGCCACCCACACGATCTCGTCCCCCGCAGCGATCACCGGGACCATCGCTCGCATCCATCTCGGCGCCTTAAGGTCGGTAAAAATGTCCTGTAGCTTGCGAGTGCCCGCCCCTCCCAGCGGCTCCATCCTGTCACCCGGTTTGAGTGACCGAACCACGAGGGGTGCTTTTATTGCATCGAGATCGAGATAAGCATCCTCGGGGGCGGCGCTTTTCCAGGATTCGAGGATCGAATTACGCTCGATAATCTCCGCAGTTATAATCGCCCCGGTGGCCCTTATCCGAGTTTCTCCGGGTATTTCGAGTGGCAACTCGTATTCGGGAGGCTTTCCGGGCGGTTCCGGCGACAGCAGCAATCCGCCGGAATCCACCGCCGCAATCCAATCGTCGGGCAAACAAAATATCCCCGAGCGACCTTCGCTCGAAGCCTCCAATATGTGCATTCGGTGCTCGTAGCGGAGCTTTCTCAAGTTACCTCTGGCCATTCTCCATAAAGCCTCGAAAACCGCGGCCGCGATCGCCGGATGCTCTGCCGCAAACACTTCACGCTCAAGGAAAAACCCTTTATCTCTCCGAACAACGTTCTCCCGTACGATTTTTTCGGCAATCTTGTCGAGGTAATCCACGGCGAGCCTGCATACGTCCGCCGTTCGGCTCAACGCCTCGACCAGACGCGGGTTGAAGTTCCGCTCGAGCACCGGCATCAACTCGTGTCGGATGCGGTTACGCAGTGCGTCCATCGCCAGGTTGGTCTCATCTTCACACCAGGATAGACTTCGCATTTCCAGGTAGTTGACGACGTCTTCTCTTTCGATATCGATAAGTGGCCTGATGTAAGGCCCGCGAACCGGCGAAATGGCGCTCAGGCCGCGAATCCCCGCGCCTCGAAGCAGTCGCATCAGCACGGTTTCAGCCTGGTCGGTCGCCGTGTGTCCGAGTGCTATTTTCGTATTGTCGCCGTATTTGTCCAGTATTCGCTCGAAAAAAGCGTACCTCGATTCTCTCGCCGCCTCCTCGACGGACATTTTCCTAAGGGCGGCTTGGGAGGGCACATCACCCGCCTCGACGGTCAACTTCAGTCCTCGAGACGTAGCGGCCTTCTGTACAAACTGCGCATCCAGACGGGAGTTTTCACCGCGTATTCCATGCTCATAATGCGCCACTTCCAACTCGAAAGAAAGCTCCGCCCCGAGCCTTTCGAGCATATCAAGCAGGCACATCGAATCCGGCCCCCCGGAGGTCG
>CAZDAF010000533.1:0-1564 GCA_964503115.1 uncultured bacterium | reverse complement strand
CGCGGTAGAGGTCTCCGGCGATAACCGTAGCGATTTCAAACAGGAAAAACATCGCTCCCAGCGCGCGCGCATCGAGCTTGTCCAGCGAAATCGTAATGTTGGGCCTGCCGGCTTTTGCAAGCGCCGCCGCCGAAGCTTCCTGCTCGGCGCGGATAAGCTCCCCGAGAGTGTGCCCGCCGAGGTACGAAAGCACTTCCCGATCCGAATAAGCGTCGGGGATCGTTACGTCCGGCCCCGGATCATCGACCCGGAGAAATACCACCAGCTTGTCGGGCGGGCCTTCCATATAAAGTTGCAGTTGAGAATGCTGATCGGTGGCGCCAAGCGCCCGGACGGGAGTCGACCCGGCGAAAATCTCACCGCCGTCGAGGTCGTATTGTTTCCCAAGGCTTTCGGCCCACAATTGCTGGAACCATTCCGCCAAAGTGAGCAGCCCGTTATGGTAAGGCATCATCACGAGGATATTTCGGTTCTTTCGGACGTGGAAGATGTATGAAATTGTCGCGAGCAACGCTGCGGGATTGTCGCGGACGTCTTCGGTGCGGAACTTCTCATCGGCCCAGGCGGCGCCTTCGAGCAGTTCGACCGGGTTCAGGCCCAAAGCGGCGGCAGGCAAAAGCCCGACGGGAGTAAGCACGCTGTAACGGCCTCCCACCAGAGGCGGTATATCAAAAGCCTTGAAGCCTTCCTGCTGCGACGCGCGTCGTAATTCGCCTTTCTCGGGATCGGTAGTCAAAACGATCCTCTCCTTGAGGCCGTCCGGCCCGAAGCGCTCTTCGAGCATTTTATGGATTATCATAAACGGCGCTGCAGTCTCGGCCGTCCCGCCGGACTTGCTGACTACGTTAAACACGGTGCGCTCGAGATCGACGACGTCGAGTATCCCCGACAACTGGGTCGGATCGACGTTATCGCAAACAAACAACCGCATTCCGCCTCTTTGCGCATTATCGACGAGGTTGTGGAACGGATGCCGCAACGCGTCCATGATGGCGCGCGGGCCGAGCGCCGAGCCGCCTATGCCCAATAGAACGAAATTGTCGAAACGCTCCCGCGCAGTCGCCGCCCAGGAAGCGCACCGCTCGGCAGGTTCGCGATCATAAGGCAGCTTGAGGAAAAACGGCTCCCCCGATTCGCGACCGGTCTCGAGGTTTTTCAGCGACTTGGCAACCGCTTCCTCAACTTGAGCAATATCCGCCTCGGCGAGCCCACCGGGGCCGATGTTCTCTTCCATTGCGTAACCTAATTCGAACGTCCAACTCATCTCATACCTCCCGTAAAATTACTTCTATCCTAGAACACTAAAGCCGTGCTTGTCAAAGCGACCCGGAACGTCTCTTCCGGTAAGGGCATGTTATATTTTCAAGTAGGAGCAGATAGGATTTTCCGACAAGCAGGCCTAAACGCAGGTGGCTTTATATCACTGCTCTTTGCCGTAGCTTCCTCTTATTTTTCACCGTTGCGAACGGCACGCAAACCGGTTACTTTTATCAACAATCGTTGCACGCGCCCGTAGCTCAGCTGGATAGAGCGCCGGACTTCGAATGCAGACACACCAACTTCC
>CAZDAF010000532.1:0-1585 GCA_964503115.1 uncultured bacterium | reverse complement strand
AATTCGAGCAACTCACTGGCTATACTTTCAACGAATCGATGCAACTGAATTACCTGGACATTATTTCCCCTGAAGAACGTGAAAAAGCGGAGAAATTCTTCCTGGAATACCGGAAAAACCCAGCATCGAAAAAAGACCATTTTAGCATACTTACCAAGAATAAAGAGACTAAACACGTCCTGGTAAGTGTTGACCTGCTGACCGGCGAGGAAAACCAGGCTTTGGTCTCACTTCATAACATGACCGAGGAAAAGAATCTTCAACACCAGCTTCAGCGCACAAAGGAATTTTTTGAAAACCTGATAAACTCGAGCGTAGACGCCATCCTGGCGGCCGATATGAAAGGTAACATCATAATTTTCAACGAGGGCGCTGAAAAAATATTGGGTTACAAACCGGATGAGATACTCGGCAAGACCAACATTATCGACCTGTACGCGCCGGGCGCTGCAAAGAATGTCATGCGCAAGCTGCGTTCACCCGAATACGGCGGGGTCGGCAAGCTCGAAACGACCCATTATAACGTGATCGACAAGGATGGTGAAGAAATACCGATAAACGTATCCGCCGCGTTGGTCTACGAGAACGGCAAAGAGATCGCTTCCGTGGGAATCTTCCAGGATTTGAGGCCACGCATGCGTATCGAGCGCGAGTTGCGCGCTTCGCAGGAAAAACTTGTCGAGGCCGAAAAACAAGCTGCGCTGGCAGCATTGTCGGGCGCCACGGCCCACGAGCTTAATCAGCCCCTAACGTCCATAATGGGTTACTCGGAACTCCTGCAAAAGCGCCTTTCCGACGATGACGAGGTGGTGAACAAGGCGATTAATACGATTATGCGGGAAACCGAGCGGATGAGCGACATCATCCAAAAAATCGGCAGGATAAGTCACTTCCGTACGCGCGATTACGTGGGACGGACAAAAATAGTAGACCTGGATGAATCGAGCATGCCTAAAAGCCGGTATGAAAACCTGTTTTTAAGTATGGGTGACGGGTTGCTCGAGTTAAAGTGTGACGAGACGGGATTGCCGGTCGAATGCGTTTTCGCCAATCCTGCCGCAGTTAGATTGCTTGGGAGAGTCACCGTAAGCGATCTTATGGAAAGAAGCGTTCCGGAATTATTCGGCTCCCAAGAGGTCGCGAAAAAAATAATCGAAGAGGCTAAAAAAGGAGATGCAGGTAATCCCGTTACGGTAAATATCACCCGGCCCGACGGTCTGGAAGTGATCGTCGAGATAGTGACGAACCTCGTCGAAACCGGCGATTCCACTTCCGCCGTCGAGCTCTTATGCAGGGATGTTACCGAACGGGTAAAGGTACAGAAAGAACTTCAGGAGGCCGAACAGCAAGCGCGCACGCTGCTGGAAATGGCCGGTGAAGTAGGAATCGGCATTATAATGCTCACCTTGGAAGGTTCCGACAGAGGACAAACAATATTCGCCAACGAGCGTCTCGAGCATGTTTTGGACTGCAAAGTCTCGGAGATGCGAACGTTCCCATTTCTCAACCTCGTTAGTCCCGCCGACCGCGATAAGTTCGAGGAAATTTATGAATCAGCGTTAGAAGGTGACATAGGAGTTCATCA
>CAZDAF010000531.1:0-1710 GCA_964503115.1 uncultured bacterium | reverse complement strand
AGCTTTTGGGCTTGGGGTGGACGGTATATGGGGAAAGCCTCGAGGGGAAAGCGGTGACCCGCATGGAGGATGATTCGAAGAAGGAACTTGATCGTTTCATCAATGAAATGGAGATTCCTACCGACGAGGTGGATTTATTAGTATCGCGCGGCAAGCCTTTTGTGGAAATAGTCAGGGTAGCGCGTGATGAAAAGGTTGATATGGTGGTCATGGGCACTCACGGCCGGAAAGGAATCGAGTTGCTGCTTTTGGGTAGCAACGCCGAGAAAGTGGTTCGTAAGGCGCCTTGCAGCGTGATGACCATCCGGCACAGGGAAGATCACCCGCCACGGCCTTTCCCAGCAAATACCATACTCGTGCCTACGGATTTCAGCTTAACCAGCGAGCGAGCGATGTCTATGGCTATAAATATTGCCGCCGCCTGTTCGGGGAAAATAATTCTGATGCACGTCTTCAGCGATTTCAAGATAGGAGAAGCCGTCAATTGGACGTCATACGTTTCAACACCCATATCCGAGGCGGAAATAGGGGATGAAATAGTAAAACGCGCTTACGAAGAACTGGATACGTTTGTGGGCAAGTTCCCCGTCGGCGATGTCAAGGTCGAAACGCGGGTTGTTGAGGACAGGCCGTACGAGGGAATCGTTTCGATGGCCCAAGAGGAAAACGCTAATCTTATTGTGATGGGTACTCACGGCCGGACGGGCATTTCACATCTTCTGATGGGCAGCACCGCCGAAAAAGTGGTTCGAACGGCGCTGTGCCCCGTGTTGACCGTCAAGCCTCGAAACTACATATTCGAGATGCCTTAAATATTTTTCATTGCCCTAAGGCGGAAAAACAATTTCCAGTGTTCTCGTATTGCCTTTAAAATGACGATGGGGTTCGCGCCGGTTTGCTCTCCACTCCGCCGAGGGTAATGGTGCACTCCAAGCTGGATAACCTTCCAGCCTTTTTTACGTGCATGAAAGAGTATTTCAGTATTAATGAGCGGGCCTTCGCTGGTGAGCGGCAAACTACGTATCAGGTCTCCCCGAAGGAACTTAAAGGCGCAGTCCACATCCCGCATACGCACGCCGAAGAAAAGGTTGACCAGTTTAGTGAAAGTCCAGCCCAGTCCACGGCGGAAAATATTATCCTGACGGCGCATGCGGTATCCCGCAACAATGTCGTAATCGGCGAGGTGCTGGATCATTATCGACATCTCGCCCGGATCGAATTGCCCGTCGGTGTCGGTAAAAAATATCCATTCCATGCCGGATGCGTCGAATCCCGACCTCAACGCCGCGCCGTATCCGCGATTGTGGGGATGTCGCACCAGTTTTATGCGCGGTTCGGAAGCTGAAAGCTCTTCGGTTACTTGCGCCGTGCCGTCAGCGCTGCCGTCGTCGACAACGATTATCTCATGTCGGGCAAAGTGCTTTTCGCATGCCTCGATGCAGCGCCGAGCCATGTCCGCAACATTGCTCTCTTCATTGAAAGCCGGAAGAATTACCGATACTGAACTCTTTTGTCGCACTCGATGAAGGTTATCATCGTTACTGAATTTTGTAAACTTTAGCTATTATTTTCGATTTTTGATTTGCGATTGCGGGTCTTTGTAGAGGGCAACGGTTTACATACGGTGATTTATACTGTATTTGGATGCCGGTTAGGGCCTTTTTTACCATAAAGGCACAAGGGCGCCGGGAAATTTCCTTTTCTTTGTGT
>CAZDAF010000530.1:0-1727 GCA_964503115.1 uncultured bacterium | reverse complement strand
ACAAAACATTCCATTGCCTGTCCTGATTCCTGGACCATATCAAACCCGGCAATTGCAGCTTTTCGAGGTGTCTCTCAAAATGCAATTCAAGCGCGCAGTATGCGTTTTGTATTTCAGAGAGCGGACTGTCAACAAAGATCCCCCCCTTGTGCATGATGACGACATGGTCGGCGATCAGTTCGATCTCATTAAGAAGATGCGATGAAAAGAAGACACTTCGACCCTCGTCAACGACGTTGCGAATAACCGCGGTAAGGATATCGTGACGGACAACGGGATCCAGGCCGGAGGATGGCTCGTCCAGCAGAAGTAACTGAGGTCGATGCGCTAAGGCGTTGATCAGACCGACCTGGGCTTTTTGTCCCTTGGAAAGCGTTTTAATTTGCTGGTCCGGATCGAGGCCGAAGGTTTTACAAAGCTGCTGCGCGTATGGATCGTCCCACTTCGGGTAAAACGCGCGGGTATAGCGAAACAGTTCCCGGATACGCATCCATCCGGGCAAATCCTCCCTGTGTTCGGAAAGGTATCCGAGTCTGGCAAGCACGTACTCCGGCTCCGCCACAGGGTCTTTACCAAAAACGCGTACCTTCCCTTCCCTGGCCCGCAACAAACCAAGAAGGTGCTTAATCAAGGTTGTTTTTCCCGCGCCGTTCTCGCCGACTAATCCCAGGACGATCCCCCCGGTCATATTGAGACTGACCTTATCCAATGCGACCGTCTTGCCAAAACATCGTGTCACATTTTCGACATGAATGATGTTTTCAGTCATGATGGGGACCTCTAACAATTAACCACAGTTCGCAACAGCTCTTAATCCCCGGATGCCCGGAAGTTGTTATCGTACTGGAACACCTCCTCAATCCCGACGTCGAAGGCATGGGCGATTCGGAACGCCAGAGGCAGTGAGGGCGCGTACTTGCCGGCTTCGATGGCGATGATCGTCTGCCGAGTCACGCTGACTTTGTCGGCCAACTGCTGCTGCGTCATCTCACCGTGTTCAAAACGCAACCGGCGAATCTGGTTTTTCAATTCATCGTGCGCCATCTTCGGCCCCCCGGCGATACTGAATGAAAGAAGCAAGACTCTGTACACAATTAAAAAGGACAAGTCCCCCCACGAGTGTCAGGGGCATGACGTTCACGGAGATCGAGCCGTTAGGACCGACGATGCACCAGGTAATGACACAAGCTGCAACGAAATAGATCCACAACGCAACGTATGAAGCCATCACAGCTCTTTTGTGGATCAACCGGTCACGCTCGTCGAAAATGATCTTCTTTTTGTCTTTGCTGAATTGTCGCTGAATGTAAGGCAGCAGCCAAAGCAAGCCGCCCCAGATAACCGTGCCGGTAAACATCAACACCGGGGCGAAAGATAACCCTTTGTCGTACGCGATGAACACGGCCACGGCGCTGGGAATCACAAGAATCGGCACGCCCAAAAACAGTCCAATCCACGCTTCCTCTTTTTGGGTCATGATTCTTCTCCTTTTGCTATCCGGCCGTACTGAATGAGGACCGCCACGGAATAAACCAGCAAAGCGAAATAGAATATACATACAGTGACAATGGGTAACAAAAAGACAGGTATCGAGCCGCTTGCTCCAACGATGAACTTGGGTATAGCGCTTGCGGTTAAAAATAATGGCCAGACGGATACGAAAGCTGCCAATACCGCTCTGTGTTTGATCAAATTGTCGCGCTCATCAGACTCGGGTTCTGCGGCAC
>CAZDAF010000529.1:0-1748 GCA_964503115.1 uncultured bacterium | reverse complement strand
CAGTCCAAATCACCTATTCCAGTCCCGCTTCAGCGGGATTACATTACTTCCATTATTTACATTAGTTCCAGGACTTACATCCGAAACAGCCACAAAATGGCCACATGGGGCTTTTAGACTAAACTAATAACTGGTACTCTTATTGGCGACAGGTCAATCTTTTCAATTAAATTAATGGAGGAAAGTGGAGGTTTTCATGAAAGCATTGGTAACCGGCGGCGGCGGATTTCTGGCGGGGCATCTTATAGATAAATTGCTTGAAGCGGGCCACTCGGTCAGAACGGTTGAACTGCCGGGAAGAGACATGGGACGTTTGTCAGCTTTGGACGTTGAAATAATCGAGGGAGACCTTTGCGATCCTGCAGTTACTTATCGGGCGTGCGAGGGCATGGAAGTGGTGTTCAACCCGGCTGCCCTTTGCGCGTCGGTCGGGCCGTGGAAACTTTTCTGGTCGATTAATGTGGATCTTACCGACAATGTCATTGCAGGCTGTAAAAAGGCCGGAGTGAAACGTCTTGTGCACGTCAGTTCGCCGTCCGCGGTGTTCGATGGCACGGACCACATTGACGCCGACGAGTCTCTACCCTACCCGAAGAAGTTTTTGAGCCACTACTGCGAGACAAAAGCGGTGAGTGAACAGCGTGTCCTTGCAGCCAACGGCCCCGACCTGGAAACAGTTGCTGTCAGGCCTCACGCCATCTGGGGTCCGCGGGACCGTACCCTATTTCCCCGTATCATCGAGCGGGCGCGGGCGCGACGTATCTTGCAGATCGGCGATGGAGAGAACGTGATCAGCACGCTCTATGTTGAGAATGGCGCGGACGCCCTGGTCCTGGCGGCATCGGCGGAGAAAGCCCCGGGCAATGTTTACTTTGTCACCGACGCGGACTCTATCAAATTGTGGGATTTTTTAAGGCGCATCATCAAGGATCTGGACTTGCCGCCGATCAGTCGAAAGGTCCCTTACCGACTGGTCTATGCCGCGGGAGCGCTCCAGGAGGCGGCCTGGGCCGTGTTCAAGTTGAAAGGCGAGCCGACTGTCACTCGCTACTCGGCTGCGGAGATGGCCAAGAATCACAGTTACTCGATCGAACGCGCCCGGTCCGACTTGGGCTATAACCCGAAAATCGACCGGGAGGAAGGGCTCAGGCGTTTTTACGAGTGGGCTGAAGAGGAAGGCATTTAACATGAGAAATCAAGTCAAATATTCAGGAGCAGGGGCAATACTCGTCATTATTTTATTTTCCTTTGGACTTTATGCCACCGACGCAAAGAATCCGCTGGACCGCTTCAGCAAGGAGCAGAAAGAGAAGCTTCTAAAAGGCGAAGCTATCTATGAGTATGTTCTCGAAGAAGATGGCGATAAAGGAACGAAGGCTCACGGCAGGGCCATTGTGCTGGTTAATGCGCCCGCTGAAGAGGGCTATAAGATTTTTTGCGACTTTGAAAAGGAGTACCTCTATTTTCCGCGCATGACGGTAAGCAAGGTGCTGGAAACGAATGGGAACGTGTCGCGCGTATACAAGGAACTCGATTTCGGCATAGCTACTTTGCGCTATACCCACTTCATGACCAGAAATGACAAGGAATTGCGCGTCAACTTCGAAAAAGATCCTGACGGGGTCAACGACTTCAAGGAATCGGCCGGTTATTTCCAGTTTGTGAAAATTGACGACAAACGCTGCCTGTTCATCTACGGTCTTACAAAAGGCGAGATCGGCGTGCCGGTGCCGGAATTCATCAAAAAA
>CAZDAF010000528.1:0-1750 GCA_964503115.1 uncultured bacterium | reverse complement strand
AACGGGCAAAAGAGGTTCTCGATAAGTGTACAACAGAGTGATACACTACACTAGCCCTTGCCATGACCTGCGCCCCGGCGATGGGCTTTTTAGTTTCTGCATCAAGAACAACACCCGTACAGGGGCAATAGGAACGTTTTGTGGGATCATGGGGGAAATATTCATTTACGACCTTTTCTTCTTTCCTTTTCTTCGTCTGTGCAGCCCTACTCTTCGCAGCCATCTGCTTCCTATATTCAGGTAGACGTTCCAGAAAGGCTTTCCTGAACCGCTCATCCTCGTCCGGGCGTAAGGGTACATCCGGTCTCTTCTTTTCGTCCCGTTTACCGGAAGGCCGCGTACCCTCTTGCTTCTTATGTTTTATGGCCTGTTTTTGGGGTTTCTTTTTGATTTGCTCCCGCTTTTTTTCATTTTGAGGCGTCTCTGCATCGGGAGTGCACGTCATCATAAATACCGAAACGGCGAGGACGGTTGCAATACAAACCAAGCTTTTCATTTTCGATCCCTTCTCCTGTTTTGCTTCTTTCAACACAGCCTAGAATATCGAAATCTTCCAGTTGCCGTTATCAACTTTCTCAAATCGAATTGGCACGGCGATCAACCTTTCAGTCTTTTGGTTGACTAGGTATATATGTAACACATATTATCGGCAGTGCCCAGTTTTCCGGCCTGGTTGTCATCCCTCGAAATGCCGCCAAGTTTGCAATGGCTGACCGTTGGACGGACAAGAATGTCCGTCCTCCTAATGAAAAAAGTTTATAAGACTTTTTTGACGATTTTGTATGTCCGTTATTTTATTCCTATAGATCTTGCCAGATCCATGAAAAATCTTTTGGCTTCGGGATCGCAATATTCCGGCTTCCAGATGAATTTACCCAGGGCAACCTGCCCAAGAGCATAGTAACCAAAAGCGAGCTGGCCGATTGCGATGTAGCCGGTGGCGAACTGGCCAAGCCCGAAGTATATGGCTATGGCAAACTGTGCAATGGCGGTGAAGCCGAAAATAAACTGCCCGAAACCGAAGAGCAGGCCCACACCGAACTGGGCAAAGGTGATCAGACCAAAAGCAAACTGGCCGATGGCTATTATCCCTTTGGCTACTCGGAGCTTGCCGTCCTTTCGACCGACAGCGACATGAACCAGGGGATATCCCATGATTTCAGCTTGCGACCGCCATTCAAAACCCCAGTCGGGTTTTACCGACCGCTGGTAAGTTGAAGCTTTGTTGTGAGGTGCGCCGCAATGCGGACAAAAAGGCGCACGGGCACTCACCCTTTCCCCGCAATCGGAACACGTATCCAACTTCTCTCTCGAGCTTAATCCGGATTGCTCTCCGGAGCTGTCTATGCTTCTGGAGATTTCAGCGCCGCAATGCGAGCAATAAGATTCCGTCTCACTTATTCTCCCACCGCAGTATTCACAACGTAAGCGAGCCATCGATCTCCTTTAGTGCCGGCGCCGTTACCGCCGGCAATTTAGTATAAAATCACTTTTTTATACATTGATGAGGATATATATTTCAGGGGTTTTGCACGAAATTTTCTCAAATCACAATTCCGTGGCATTAACCGCCCCTATTCGACGGCGTTTAATCTTAATTATGAGCATTTCAATGCGATTTCCGATGTTAAGCATCGCGCTGAAACCTCGATACAGGCCTCTGAGAAAGTCCATATTCCGGGGGAAACGAGTAAATATCTTCAATATACGGGAGGGTTTCAAATAAAAACGTTTGTAGGCGTTTTGAATC
>CAZDAF010000527.1:0-1773 GCA_964503115.1 uncultured bacterium | reverse complement strand
AACATCGTTTGAGGTTGGAGTTAATTGAAGTTGAAGAATGCCCTCTTCCTGTATGGCCATTCCAACTAAATTCGTCCATCGCTCTGTATCAATGGAGATACTTGAAAAATCGTCCGAAGGGTTAATCACCATTTCGCCCGACGCATCGTAAAAGAATACATCTTGTATCGTATTCGATAGCAACCAGGGAAGGCCGTTGGTTTCTTGATTGGTCGTGGTGTTCAAATGCAGTACTTCACGCTGGTCCCATCCTTCCCGGAAATCGCTGGTACGAAATTCAATAGTCCGTGGTTCGCCGGGATATACGTCGATAGCCGTGCCGGTTGATTCCATGGCCTCCCATGAAATATTCTCCAACCGTCTCCCGGTTCTAAGTGTAAATATCGGAGAAAAATAGGCGCCGTAATCCAAAACAGGATCCGAAAGAACAAGTTCATTTTTGTTGTTAACATTTATATTAACATCCATGTTTACATTTATATCATTCTGCCAACCTTGATTTACCGGGAAGGTCCACAACCATTGACTCGGCGCTACAGCGACAGAAGCGGTCGGAAGACCCTCAGTCCCATCTTCATCCACTGCAATAACACGATAGTAATATGTTGTCCCGTCGGTTAAACCTTGCAGAGGCCAATCGATGAAAAATAATGCATCCGTTATAAGAGAGAGAGGAGAGACTGTCTGATAAGGGCCCTCAGGTGAAGTGGCCCTTTCCACTTTGTAACCCTGGATGAAATCATGCTCGGGATTGGCTTCCCAAACCACTCCGACAGCGGACCAGCCGGGGATTGCGGCAATCCCGGCAGGAGGTTCGGGTGGCAAGAAATCGACCCGAACGGGTATTTCGTCCCAGCCCGCTGCCCCATCCGGCGAATCGCCCACCACCTTTAGGTAATGATAACCTTCTGAAAGCCCGGCTATTGAGCCGGTGAAAGTGAACTCCCCGTTCGACATCGTGGCAAATCCTTGAGATATGTCATCCAGAAATATCTCTATCGATGTTACGTTAACGTCCGGGTCGGAGTCCGAGGCAACGTACCTCCCAAATAGAGTTCCCTCATTCGTTGTTGCCAACGCGTCCGCTAAAGGTTGATCGATTATCAGCCTTGCGGTTTTGAATCCGGCGGATACGGACTCCGTAGCCTCCGGGTCGGAATACTCGTGATAATATCTACCATCAATATTCACCAAAGCCCGGACGGAACCCGCTCCAATCGGCACCCCCGTGTAATCCTGAGTAGCCGGCCACAAAAAAGCATCCATCGTGCCGGGCCTGCCGTTTCCGACATCGCCGTCGTCTCCAGTGTCGTCAAGTATTTCCGCCAAATTCGGCGGCTCGGAGATGATCTCCATGTTATACACCGTATTGAATGCAAGCCCCTCGCCTCCAAAACGCGTCCATACTTCCAACTCCTGTCCCGGCCCATGGCTCTCAGTGGCGAAAATGGAGGGAAGCGGTTGATCGTTATCCGCCTGAAGGAAAAGACGTAAGTTGTGCAAGTCTTCTGAAAACACCAAATGCATCGTGCCATGCGGAGGAAAAGGTGGCACCGGGTCACCAGCGCCACGCGCATAGCGTGGCCGCGTGGGAGCGTAACATTCCGTGCCATGTATTCGACAGACTGCATCGAATGGCCGAGTTTTCGACAGTCCGACGAGACCGGAACGCCCTACTTTTTCTTTAGAAAAAGAAAAAGTAGGCAAAAAGAAACCTAGTTACCGCTCACTTCGTTCGCGGGGTAGTCTTTCTCGATAGCCGAATCATTAAAA
>CAZDAF010000526.1:0-1793 GCA_964503115.1 uncultured bacterium | reverse complement strand
ATCGATCTTGCCAGGCGGATATACGTTATTAACGATAAAAGGTCTGAAATTAAACGGCAAATAAATATGGAAACCGGTTCCGTATTGGTTGAAGAGAAAGAATACGAAAAGTACTGAAAATATGGACCTGTTTCCGGCACACGACTATATCTTTGCAGGGACAACGCCATGCCCATGTAGTTATTCGGAACCGGCATGCGGTCCCCGATATTTCGGAGGGAGCTACGAATGAATCCTCTCATCGGGATAACCACGGACTATCAGGCTTCGGAGGAGTTTCGTACCCGCCTCGAGGGCGTGGGGCGTTATTTACTCCGGGAGACTTATGCCAGGGTGACAGAGACGGCCGGCGGAATTCCGGTATTGTTGCCCACGATGTCGGACGTATCGCCTATTCTGGACAGACTCGACGGGTTGATGGTTACGGGCGGAAATTTCGATGTTCCTCCCGAAATAAGCGGCATACCGGACGCATCTAAAGCGCGAAAGATAAAACCCGAGCGTACCAGGTATGAAATGTCGCTTCTCGAAGGAGCGCTCGAACGGAACATGCCGGTTCTGGGCATTTGCGGCGGCATGCAGCTTATAGCGATAGCCGGTGGGGGAAAACTTCATGGGGACATACTCGAAGAGGTGCCCGAATCTTTCGATCACGAACAGAAATTACCGCCGACCGACACGCGCCATCCCGTGCAAGTAGTGCCCGGCACGCTATTGTTCAAACTTGTGATGCGCGAAAAGCTCGGCGTCAACAGCACCCATCACCAGGCGGTGGCGGACCCGGGAGTGTGCATGGTCAGTGCCCGGGCCCCGGACGGAATCGTCGAGGCGGTCGAAATGCCGGATAAATACTGGGTTCTGGGCGTTGAATGGCATCCGGAACTGTTAGCCCCACACCATGACGGGCATGCGGCAATCATACGCGGTTTTATACGCGCATGCATCGACCGGAATCGATCCGAATAAAAGAACAATCTTGGGTTCGATAAATCGAACGCCTACTTCCACTCCGACTCGCGATGGCGCTCGATGATAAAGAATGTCGGGAAAACGAGCTTCGAGCCCACTTGCGAGTAAGCCTTCCCGATATACAAATCGGGGTTGTCGGGATATGGTTGGACGACATAGTCGCGCAACATCGCCCCTTCAAATATTCCGTTGTCTCCGTCCGCGTAGTTCAGCAAAAGCGCTTGCGGTTCCTTGTCGTTCAGCGGAATGGACCCAGGCTCGTTAAGGCTGTAGAAACCGAATCTTTTTGGATTGTCGTCATCGGGCTTACATATCCACGGGCCGTTGCGGCCGTTTTGTTTTACCGGGATGTTGTAGCCGGAAGGCTTGCCATCTTTGGTGTAGAACCCTTTTTTAAACTTCTGGATGCCGATCAGCTTGGTGATCGCCGGAGTGTTGAATCCCCGAAACTCGTATCCCAGTAGATTTTTTATATCCGGCGTTTTACCCTGCTTGAAAATTTCCTCAAGCTTCGCATCGCTCAGTTTGGTCAACTCTTCGAAAGTGTACTCAATCGCCATTTTTTCCTCCTGCATTGTTAACATGACTGCCATCTTTTCAAATTATGAATTACCTCTAAAAAAAGTGTGTTTTTCAGCCTCCCTTGAAGCCGGGTTTTCGCCACGTTCCACCCGAGTCTATAAAGGATTTAAAGTTGCCCAGACTTTTCGGCAAATCGCGCTTGATGAGAAAAGATTGCACGAACTCGGGCACCCAGATACCTATTTCAAACCACGTTCCGAATCTGGCCAGAGTTCGCTTTTCGTCGAGCAGGTATAGCCGCC
>CAZDAF010000525.1:0-1835 GCA_964503115.1 uncultured bacterium | reverse complement strand
TGTAACTTTTTTCCGTTTTCTTATAATCACAATGTGCCCTAACCATCATTACATAATATACGGTAAATGATCGCCTTCGATTGAATCTCTCCTCCAAACTGAATAAAAATTTCAGGCAAAATTACATCTATTAACTCATTTTACAATAAATGTTTACGTTTGTCCAGAACGGTGCGGGGAAGTAGTGTTATTATGGATGATCGTGTGCCCCATAGCGCTTCGGTGATGTCCTCGACACGGCGGACACTGACACCTTGCCGGATACATCTCGATAAGTGCTTCCTCAACCGATGATTCGCGGCGGCGATAGCGGTCGATTATGGTCGTCCCGAATGTCGCTCTTCGAAGCTTCGGAACCTTCAGGTTAACACGGCCCGCTTTGGTGTCGAGCTTCCGCTCATAATGCCCGGCGCGGAAATCCTTACGACCCTCCGTCCGCTCATAACGAGCAGCACCGCATAAATGCTCGGCAAAAATGCCTCCTGAATAGCGTAATATTCTATTTAACCCATTTTTTGCGTTTGGATGTAGGCATCCTGATAGGCCTTTAAAATTGCGGTCTTGAGGGGGTTCATTTTTTATGGATCAGTGTTTCCGGGGTTTTCCGGGGAGTCAAATCAGACGGAAAAGAGAGTTTTCGGTGGAGATTTTGCCCTGTTATTGCGTCACCAGTATTCTACTGCAATGCAGTTGAACGAAAACGGCATCATATCTATTTGTTTTACGATCCAGGTTATCTTCGAGCGTAGTTTCCGGTTTGTCACAGAAAGGCGCAATACTCTTTCCCTGCCGCTTGAGCCAAGTTGGGCGCCGATGATGAAATATTTTGATCGGAGGGTTTGAAGCGTTTGGGACATCCCGGCTTTGTTGAATAATTTCCGGTTCATAAATTGAATCATGTTGTGGAAGTTGTGGAAAACGAGCGCTTCGGTGGCCCAGAAGTTCCTCATGTTGAACGCAGCCAGGCCGTAATTTTCTTTGAGTTCCTTAATCACATTTTCATCTTGCGCGCGAGGCCGGTAATCGCGCCATATTTTCTCCGGGCTCGATTCGTGGTCGTTGGTGATGAACAGGCTTATGCGATAATTTTTCCACTGCTCGAATTCGACGAAAAGGTTCAATTGCTTGCCCGTCGCTTGCGGACGCTCGGGAACGAACTGCCTCACCGCCACATATCTGCGCGGTTTATTCCATTTTTCGTTCTCGTGCTCGAACCAAAAATCCCCGACTTCGATCCCATCGGCGACGCGCTCCCACTTCTCAACCCTCATGATGCGTTTCTGAAGCGGCCTGTAAACTCGTGCGGTCATAATGTACGTTAAGCCTTTACTTTCAAGGTGTTCGATGAATTCGATCAGGTAAAATCCGCCGTCGCAAAGCACACGACGAACTTTGTAAGGAATTTTTGCGAGGCTTGTGAAAGTCTGGTTGAAAAAATTTACCGCCCCGTGACCGGCGAATGTGTCGCCCGACCGGTTCCAAAGGTTTACCACGAACGTCGCAAGCAATGCGTCCATACCGCGATCAAACCACAAATGACTGAACCGAAAACCGCCGCAAAGTGTGATCAAAAATTGGGACAGAACCTTCTCGTAAATTCCGCCCCCGTTGTTTGACTTCTCCTCGACCGGTATGGAGCTCTCGGCCCAACTCCTGAAATCGATCTTCTCGATAAACTTGGCGATAATTGATGCGATGCCGCCGTAGGGCGTGATGGTCCTCGACGTGAAATCGATACGTACTTGATTAACCTTAAGCCATGATGTACTCTTTTTTCACTATTTTTTTGTGCTCCTTGTTTTTATTGCTGATTCTAGCAAAACAAGGAGCATTTT
>CAZDAF010000524.1:0-1861 GCA_964503115.1 uncultured bacterium | reverse complement strand
TGCAAGTCCGGATCTGTGAGGGTGAAATCCGGCAATGGATGAACTACTCGACTAAGAGCCTGTCGGAGAAACAGCTTTTCAGAGAAATGTCATTCTGGGCGCAGCGAATCGCAGCAAAGCAGAGATCCGTATGGAGAATCTCAACGATTCCGGAATGTTGAGATCCTTCACCCCATACGGGCCTCACTCCGTTCGGTTCGTTCGGGATGACGGTTTGCAACTGTTTTTCGACAGGCTTCCAACCCGCAACAATTGTTATCATCTTTTGTCTTATGTACAATAGTAAAGTCGTCATGGTAATCGGTAAGTACGTTATCAACTACTTATTGGCGTAATCAATCCCCTTCCCCACAGGGCAAAAGGAGGAAGTCATGAGATCGAGCAAGCGAATATGGTTAATTTTATTAGCTTTATTGATATTTTTGCCACGGTCGGGACAGGCCGACGGGGTTATCGTGCCCCCACCGCCTCGACCCGGTAAAAAGCCCATCATACTCGGCGAAGCGTACACCGTGAAGTACCACCGTGTGAACGTCGAGATACGCGACCAGATGGCCACCACCACTGTAGACCAGGTTTTCGTAAACGAAACCGGCCGGCGGATGGAGGTCTCTTACGTATTTCCGCTGCCGCCCGATGCGCAGGTGCGCAAGTTTTCGCTTTTTGTCGGTGATCGTGAGATAGCCGGCAAGCTGCTCACCCGCGAGGATGCGCGGCGCGAGTATGAGAGGATAGTGAGATCGAACCAGGATCCGGCCCTGCTCGAATATCTCGGCGACGGCATGTTCAAAAGCAGCGTGTTTCCGCTGCCGCCGCGAGGCGAAAGGCGCGTGGTGCTGAAATATTCGGAACTGCTCCGCAAGGAAGGCAACCGGGTCGAGTACATTTATCCGTTAAATACCGAGAAGTTTTCGAAAAAGCCGCTCGAAGAGGTTGAAGTGGCTTTCGATCTCAGGTCCGGCACTCCCATAAAAAACGTTTACTCTCCCAGCCACGAGACGTCGCCCAAGTGGAGCGGCGATAAGCACGTCAGCGGCAAGTGGGTGGACGAAAACGTCCGGCCCGATATTGATTTCCGGTTGTTCTGGACGCTTTCTTCGAGCGAAGTTGACGCGACTTTGTTCACCTTCCGGCCCGGTACAAGAGAGGACGGATATTTCCTTTTCCTCGCATCTCCCGAGGTCGGCGTAAAATCGAAAAAAGTCATCAAGAAGGACGTGGTGGTCGTGCTCGACAGGTCCGGGAGCATGAGCGGTGAAAAAATCAAGCAAGCCCTGGGCGCTGCGGCTTTTATCGTACGCAACCTCCAGGAAGGCGACAAGTTCAACGTCGTATTTTACAACGACTCGATTGATCCGCTATGGAACGAATTGCGCAACTACAGCTCGACCAATCGCAAGGAAGCGCTCAGCCGGATAAACCGCACTCAAGCCACCGGAGGCACCGACATCCACGGCGCATTGACCACCGCGATGAAGATGATACCCGACGACGGGCGGCCCCATTACGTGATCTTCCTGACCGACGGGCTGCCAACCAGCGGCATAACCGACCCCGCGCGCATCAATAGCGCCGTGATCGAGGCCAACAAGCGCAACTCGAGGCTGTTTGCTTTCGGAGTGGGATACGACGTCAACGCGATACTGCTCGATAGACTTGGCACATCGAACCACGGCCTTGCGGAATACGTCAAGCCCGATGAGGATATCGAGGCGAAGGTAAGCCGCTTTTACGCCAAAATTCAAAGCCCGGCATTGACCGATTTGGCGCTGGATTTCGGATCAATAAGAATTCGGGATTCCTACCCTAGTACTTTGTTACACTTGTAATGATAAGTTAAAGATGCTATACTTCTTTCCAT
>CAZDAF010000523.1:0-1878 GCA_964503115.1 uncultured bacterium | reverse complement strand
TTTAGACACGAGAAATTTTTATATGTTCCCTTATTTATGATACACTACACTAGAAAGACTGGTGTCAAAGACAAGGTGCAATATCTATTTATACTTATACCACGTTTCGCAGCGTATGTCAATGCCGTCGTTCAGATTATTTAAAAAAACATTGAACAAACGCGGATTTGCCACCGAAATCGGAGAACATCATTGAACCTGAACCACTATTACCCGCTCATGCTTTCGAGGAATTCGCGGTTGGACTTGGTGCCTTTCATTTTGTCCAGGAGCACTTCCATGGTTTCGACGGGGTTAAGGCTTGCTAGGAATTTGCGGAGTATGTAGATGCGGTTGAGGCTGAATTCATCGAGCAGGAGGTCTTCGCGGCGTGTGCCGGATTTGTGGATGTCTATAGCGGGGAAGACTCGTCTGTCCACTAATCTTCGGTCGAGATGCGTCTCCATGTTGCCGGTGCCTTTGAACTCCTCGAAAATGACCTCGTCCATGCGGCTGCCGGTATCCACGAGCGCGGTGGCGATGATTGTGAGGCTCCCGCCCTCCTCGATATTTCGCGCGGCGCCGAAGAATCGCTTCGGGCGGTGTAGCGCGTTCGAGTCCACGCCGCCGCTGAGCACCTTCCCGCTTGGCGGGACCACCTGGTTGTATGCTCGAGCGAGACGGGTGATGCTGTCCAGAAGTATCACGACGTCCTTTTTGTATTCGACCAGCCTTTTGGCCTTCTCGATAACCATGTCCGCCACCTGCACATGCCTCGTGGCCGGCTCGTCGAAAGTCGAGCTGACCACCTCGCCGTCCACGCTCCTCACCATGTCGGTGACTTCCTCGGGCCGTTCGTCTATAAGGAGCACGAGCAGCGTCACGTCTTTGTGGTTGGACATTATCGAGTTTGCGATATTTTTAAGAAGCATCGTCTTGCCGGTGCGAGGCGAGGCGACTATCAGACCGCGCTGGCCTTTACCGATCGGGGTCAGCATGTCCATAACCCGCGCCGAGTAGTTCTTGGGTTCAGTTTCGAGTTCGAATTTATCGTCGGGGAATATCGGCGTGAGGTTGTCGAACATTATGCGCTCTTTGGTGGCCTCCGGGTCTTCTTTGTTGACCGCTTCCACCTTGAGAAGCGCGAAATATCGCTCCCCGTCCTTCGGAGGACGTATCTGGCCGCTGACGGTGTCGCCCGTCAGCAGATTAAAACGGCGAATCTGGCTCGGCGAAACATATATGTCATCCGGGCCGGGCAGATAACTGAAATCCGGCCCGCGCAGGAAACCGAAGCCGTCGGGGAGAATCTCGATCACCCCCTCACCGTACACCAGACCGTTTTTCTCGGCCCTTGTCTGCAATATCGCGAATATAAGCTCCTGCTTACGCATGGTGCTGGCGCCATCGACTCCGAACTCCCGGGCCAGCTTGTTAAGATCGCGGATTGTCTTGTGTTTGAGATCCTTGAGGTTGAGATCTTCAGACTTGGGCTTGGGCTTGATAGGAGTTGCTTCAAGTCCCTCTTTAGCATCTTCGTCTACTTCGTGGAAGCGCACTTCTTCCCTCCTGGTTGTTGAATCAAATTACGAGGATTCACGCTATGTTAATCCTCCGACTACGGAATACTTCTATCGGGATCCCTATAGGGAATTGCCACCATATTGCCATAAGAGCCTGTTATACGGATATTGAACCTCGACCTTTCTAATTTGGAAATAACCGGAAAGAACTACAACGCAGTTACAAGTTAATCATAACAAATTTTCCGGAGTTGTCAAGGCCGATGCGAGGATTCGGGAAATTTCTTTTTGGGGCGGGAAAACCGGTAGCTTTCCCGCCCTCGTTCGTATTTAGTATATTGCTCCGCCGCCTCGCAGTTTATATATTTTCCGGCGA
>CAZDAF010000522.1:0-1911 GCA_964503115.1 uncultured bacterium | reverse complement strand
AAAAATAGTTTTAATTTCGCTGAAGGTGGGGGGCACATGATGAACGGCGGCAGGGCTTATTGAGAGTCGGCGTGAAAACATGTTGTCCTCACTTAGTGGGGGGAGGATGATAACATGAGAAAACCCAGAGTTCTCTTAACTGCCGGTTACGGGCCTAACCACCTCGGGTGGGGAGAGGATCAGTACGATCTTCTCAAGTCACGCCTCGCCCGGGGGCACGGTATATTTCAGATGAGCTCCCACATGCATTACCTCGCGCTGTACCTCATCGCGGAAAACCTTTCCTGTCCCACGACGGTACTGGAAAATCCGCATTGGGATGAGTTTGACCGGGAGCTAGACGAAGGATACGACTATGTGGGCATCCAGCTAAAAAGCCTGCACACCGACAAGGTCGCACGGATGATGAAGCGCATCCGAGAGAAGTGCCCGGATACGAAGATAGTTGTGGGCGGTTATGGCGTCGGTACACTCGGCCATCCCGTTCCGGGCGACACGAACGGCGATGCGGTATACATCCGGGAAAATGCTGATTATCTTTGCCGCGAAGAAGGGGTGCGATTTATGCGGCGTGTAATCGGCGACGAGCCGGAGGACCGGGAGATAACGCAATACCATATGCCCATGTGCGGATTCAGTATTGCCGGCCTCGATGCCCAGGCGAGGATGCCGGCAATACTTGTGAGCCTCGGCTGTCCAAACGCTTGCGACTTCTGCAACACCAGCGCTTTTTTCTACCACAAGAAAATCTACGTGGCGGAGCCGGAGCAAGTTTACCGGTTTATGAGGAACTACCAGAAAAGACTTAAAACCAATGACATTATGGTGGTGCTTTTCGACGAAGACATGTTCCTCAATCCCGACTACGTCAGGGAACTGGGGCGGCTTCTACGGAGTAATAAGGATACATGGGGAGTCCAATGGTTCACCTTCGGCTCGATGCGCTCTATGTCAGGGTTCTCGGCCGAGGAATTGCGGGACTGCGGCATGGGTTCGGTATGGATCGGTGTCGAGAGCTTCCTGTCCGATAATGGAACCACCGAGGATCATTACGCCAAGCGGCGGGGAACTGACATCAAAAAGATGTTCGCGGACTTGCATCGGAACGGTATTCAGACCGTCGGTTCGATCGTGCTCGGCTTCGACTTCCACACCAAAAAGAACCTTAAAGAGGATATAGACCGTTTTGTGGATTTAATGCCCATGTTCTACCAGATTTCACCTCTCACACCATGCCCCGGCACCCCGCTTTATGAACGGATGATTGAAGAAGATCGCATACTCGATACCTACAAATGGCAAGATTTCCACTTGTGGAAGGATGATGTATTCAAATTGAAAAATTTCGAGATTGGCGAGATGAAAGAGTTCTTCGATTACGCCCATGAGCGGATACGGGACGTTTTGGGCCCGCCGGGAATGCAAATAATGGAAAACATGCTGGACGCCTACTCGATTTTGAAATATCTCCCGGACGAAATGAATGTCTACAAGGCCGATCTGGCCAAACGTAGGGCCATGGGCGCCTACGCTCTCTTGCACTCGGTCAAACATTACCATCCCAGCATAAAGGTTCGGGAACGCGCCGTGATGCTCCAAAGACGCTACCGCGAAGAAATAGGCAACCCGCCCTTATTCATCACTGCCGCCTCGCGCTATATAACCCACAATATTCGGAAAAGAGCTAACGGAGCGCCTCAAGAGGTCATATCCGATCCTCCGCCACGCTGGACATACTACAATACTAACGGGTCGGGCGACCGTATCTATGTTCGGAAAGGCCGAAAAGCTAAAAAGAAACCTTATAAAGAGCGTCGTATATTCACCCGTGCTCATTTATAGGTGAGACCACTCCAAAATAACTCGAAAAGCGCCTTTTGGAGCAGGTTGATCTCGAGTATCATGCCATGC
>CAZDAF010000521.1:0-1916 GCA_964503115.1 uncultured bacterium | reverse complement strand
AGTTAAGCAAACCATTATTTTTGCAAGAAGCTCTTTAGTTAATAATAAAAACCTCGCGACGTGGGAAGGGCGTCCGTGGTAACGTTCAATTGAAGCCTTCTCAGACCGTTTTCGTCTCCTTTGCCGAGTATGTGAGTCGAATGAAACTCGCACCCGGCAAGTTGCTCCAGCTTGCGCAGGCAAACCTCGCTGACAGTGCTCGTCGCGGCGCTTATCGAGAGGGAGATAAGCACTTCCTCGACGTTCAGGCTTTCGGACTTCCGGCCCATTATATCCTTTTTAAGGGCGGTGATGTTTTGTATAAGCGACTCGGGCAGAAGGTCTATTTCATTCGGAATGCCTGCGAGGTACTTGATAGCGTTCAGTATGGCTGCGGACTCGGCGCGCATCAGCGGAGTGTTCATTCCGACGATGATCTTGCCGTCTTTAAGCTGGATGGCCGAGCCGCAGAAGATATCCCGGTTTCCCTTTCCCGTCTCTTTCGCCTGCTCCGCCGCATCCCGCGCTGCGGGCACTGTGGGGCGATCGGTGACTTTAACGCCGACAGCCTGCAACAATTTCTCCGTAATATCCACCGTCGCCTTCCGTTCCAATCCCTGCTTAAATTCGAGTGAATAGCGCAGATAACGCCTGATTATCTCCTGCCGGGCGGCCTCTTTAACGCCTTCTTCGTCGATGATTCCCTCTTTGGCCCTGTTTACTCCCATATCCGTGGGCGATTTGTATGAGGACATCGGAGAGTTTTTGTCGCTGATGCGTGCGATGATTTCCTTCAGAATCGGGAAGTTCTCGATATCGCGATTGTAGTTGATCGCGGTAACTTCATACTCGGTAAGGTGGAACGAGTCCACCATATTGACGTCCTGCAAATCCGCAGTGGCCGCCTCGTAAGCGAGGTTGACCGGGTGTTTGAGGGGGAGATTCCAGATCGGGAAAGTCTCGAATTTAGCGAATCCCGCGACCTCACTCCTCAAGTGGTGATGATAAACCTGCGACAAGCACGTGGACATTTTGCCGCTGCCCGGCCCTGCACCGGTAACCACCACCAGAGGCTTGCTCGTCTCCACAAACGGGTTACGGCCGTATCCGTCCTCGCTCACTATCTTTTCCACATCCGCAGGATAACCCTTGATTTCGGGCTGTGTATAAACCGGGATTCCGCGCATTTTCAGGAAATCGATAAACTTCTCCGCACTTTTCTGCTCATGATAACGATTCACGATCACCGCTGAAATCGAAAAGCCGAAATCCTCGAGGTCGTCAAACGTTTTCAAGGTGGCGGTGTCGTATGTAAGACCGAAATCGCCACGGATACGGCCTTTCTCTATATCGCCCGCATGGATACAGTAAATTATCTCCACCATATCCTTCATACTCTGCAAAAGCTTGATCTTGACGTTCGGATCGTAACCCGGCAAAACCCGCGCGGCATGCATGTCCAGAAGCATTTTCCCGCCGAACTCGAGGTAAAGCTTACCCTCGAATGTCTCTATTCTCTCTATGATGGCTTTTCTTTGAGCTTCAAGGTAGAGATCGTTGTCGAAACTGCTCATAAGTCGTTCTCCTTCTACTCGCTTTAATCCGAATTCAGCCCGCTTTGTCCACGACCGTTGTGATTATGATGTTTTGATTAAGATAGATACGTGGGGGGATATTTTTATACAACCCCGGTATCGTCTAAGCGCAGGGTAATATTATATCCTATATTTTTTCACCTAACAACAGAACCACGTTGCCAATACAGGCAGGCTCCGATTCGCACTTCGCACATAGCATCGGCCGCGTGGAAGCGTAATATCCCGCGCAATAAGTTCGGCAAACTACATCGAATGGCCGGCCGAGTTTTCGACAGTCCGACGTTACCGGAACGCCCCTACTTTTTCTTTAGAAAAAGAAAAAGTAGGCAAAAAGAAACC
>CAZDAF010000520.1:0-1927 GCA_964503115.1 uncultured bacterium | reverse complement strand
AGCGACACCCTGCGTAAGTTATGCGCAATTATTTAATGCGTCGTGTATAGAAGGCAATCTTTGATTTTTTTCTTTAAATTTGTCCCAAGATTTCTATCCAATTCATCTAAGGAAGTAGCATATTTTCCATTCTTCTTATAAAAAACTTGTTGTAGTCCGCATAGATGATACAAAATGGGATAACGTATCATATTTTTCGCAAATTTGAGTGGGGATAAAGAAAAAGTCCTCGATCTGGTTATAATAAAGTTTGCACAAAACACCAGAAGGAGGACTTAAAATGAGTGATAAGAAGGTAGTATCAAATGGCGATGATAGTCAAGGGCGGATCATTGAGATCGACGAGCAGAAGGTCAAGGATCACTTGGGAGCGATGGTACGCGAATCGGTGGAGGACACATTGAACGCCATGCTTGAGGCGGAAGCTGAGGTTTTATGCGGTGCTGCGCGATATGAACGGACGGCGGATTTTATTTTATTTCCACTTTACTTTCATTCCGTTTTTCAGCCGGTGAATCGCGTGAGTGACCACCACCTCGCCGTTTGAAAGCCCTTCGAACACATCCCGTCCTTGTGGCGACAGCTTGCTTGTTACAACCGCTCTGCGCTCAATTGTCCCGTAATCTCCTTTGGAAGGTTTTACGACGTACACATATTTTCCCTGTTCGTCTTCACCGACCGCTCCAAGGGGAAGGTAAAGGTGCTTTTTCCTGGCGCGATAATCGAAACGAAAGGCAACCTTGGCTTCCATCCCCGCATGAATATTTTTATAATAATGCCTCAGTCTGACCGTAACCGGAAATGTCGCTTTCGGGCCGGTGGAGACTTTTCCCACTTCCATTACGGTGACAGGATAAATTCCCTTTAAGCCTTTAAACTTGGCTTTTCCCTTGCTGGCTACGCCGATCTTGTTTATTAGTATTGCAGGAAGCTTAACGGTTATTTCCGCAGGCATTGTAAGATTGAATACGTATATGGTTTGTCCCGCCTTGATCTTATCGCCCACTTTCACGTTTACCGACGATACCACTCCCCTGTGGGTGAATCTCATATCGTGGTATTCCAGTTTACGCCGTGCAACCTGGACGCGTTTTCTGTAAGTACGCACAGCTTTATCGGCGGCTTTTACTGCGGAGAGCGCGGCATTGAAATCACCTGCCGATGCAGCGCCTTTTTTGAACGAGTTCCGAACCTTGCTTAATTTTGCTTTTGCTTTCAGTAACTTAACATTAGCGTTTTGGAGTGCCGCCTCCAGGTTTTCCACCTTGTTTTCATATTCCGTAGGATCCAACCTGGCAACCAGGCGTTCGAATCTCAGTGTGTTTCCTTTTCTATATTTGATACTGCTGACGGTACCGCCGATTTTAAAACTGAGCTTAAGTTGCGGATCGGCTTTGGACACACCGGAGTACCATGTGGTGTTTCTGCCACCGGTAGAGTATACCTCGATGGCGCGGACCGGCATTATTTTCGTTCTAATTTCCTTTACTTCTACTGTATGTTCTTCCGTTCTTTCTACCACTTCTCCCGCTATTATAAGTGGTGGTTCTTCTTTGATTCCTATTTTCGCCCAGCTGATGAACGTAGCAACTATAAGAAGTATAAACACAAGGAAGACTGATTTTCTGAAAATAAATCTGTTCATTCGTTTACCTGCCATGTTGCTAACAAACGTACTCCCTCAGGGGTTAAGCTTTAAGGAATAACGCATGGTTTTTTCCGGGTTCGAATGGATGGGACCAATCGAGCTGTTTTCGTCATCGTCTTCCATCGCAAGACCGAATTCAACCATTTTTTCCCTTATTCTCTCCTTACTCAGCGGTTGCCATTTGTATGCGTCGGGATGCAGCAACAGGAAATTATCGAAGACTTCCAAGCGTTTATATACGGTCGCAACTTGCACTCTGGTCAGCAGGGAGACCCTGAA
>CAZDAF010000519.1:0-1958 GCA_964503115.1 uncultured bacterium | reverse complement strand
CTGAAGGGAATTCAAAGACCGGCGAACCACCAGTTACGTACGGGAAAAGCCCTGCCAAAAGGCAATGCGGGCGAACATAATACGAACATGAAGGACGAAAAAAATACCGCCGTAAGTGTCAGGAAAACAAAGAATTTAGCGCCCTCACTTCCTAAAACGTCAAACATTTGACACCCCTTTCACACCTTATCGACAGTTTTTCAACACCTTACAAACAAGATTGAAACAATAATTTAACAAGAATCAATCAGGTCTGCTAATAATAGAATTCTTGAGCTTCTTGCAAAAACAAGGCAACCGAACATGCTTCATCTGAGACAAGGGATTTAAATCCCTTGTCTGTCGTAACTTTAGATATACCGAGTTAAGCAAACCATTATTTTTGCAAGAAGCTCTTCTTAGTTATTTGTCATTCCGAGCTCCCCACCTGTCATTCCGAGCGAAGTCGAGGAATCTCAGCATTTCCGAAAGGTTGAGACCCTTCGGCTTCGCTCAGGGTGACAGTTGTAAGCCATTTTTCAGCGTATTTAATTCTCAGCCGAGGCCGCTTCCCACCTCAAAATCATGTCCAATTATAATACCATTTGTATCGTTGTCAACCCCCATAAGTGTAGTCGCTTTTTTTCACTTTTATACCGATTTGGGGTTGCAATGTCTCCAAAATTGTAATACACTATGTATTAAGTGGCACATAAGTAGCCTATGAAAAAAAAGTTTATTTTTTTTCAGGAAGGCGGTGCTACACTTTTTTTGCCGGAAACCCTGTAAGGAAAGGGAGTGCCACATTATCTCTTTCAGCACAAGGCCACATAAATGTCATCTCGAATCCCGCGGGAGCGCGGGGTGAGAGATCTCAACGGTCGAGAGTACACTCAAATGCCGAGAGTCGGAGGAGTAACGTGAAAAGAGAAAAACCAGCCGATGACATAGGCGCGCGGATCAAGGCGCTGAGGCTCGCCAAAGGCATCCGGCGGGGCGACGTGGCGCGAGAAGCGGATATCAGCTACGACTACATTACCAAAATCGAAAACGGGCACCGCAGCCCGAATATCGCGATGCTCGGGCGAATTCTGGTGCCGCTCGAGACGACTGTGGAGGAGTTTTTCGCATCCGGCGATATTACTCCACCGGCGGCTCACGGGCCGCCTTTCCCGCTCGAAGATTGGGACCTCGTGCGCCTCGCATCGGCGAAACCGGTGCCTTTGGTGGGGTGGACGCAGGCAGGGGAATGGACTCCGGCCCAGCAGGAGCCTGCCGACGGCGAAGCGGTCTGGTCGGACTCCGTCCCGGACGGGTGTTTCGCATTGCGTGTCGAAGGCGACAGCATGGAGCCGGAATTCAGCCCGGGAGCATTGATTATTGTCGACCCGAACGCGCAGCCCAAGCCCGGCGATTTTGTCGTCGCGCGTATCGAAGGCGAAGCGAAAGCCACTTTCAAACAGTATCGCCCTAAAGGCGGCAAGGTCGTCCTGCACGCGCTAAACCCCGCATACCCCGACATCAAGCTCGACGGGCCGTTCGATACGGTGCTGGTCGGAGTGGTGGTCGAATCCAAACGTATACTTACAAAACCCGATTCCCGCGCTGTGACGATGGCAAAAATTATATCGCGCCTGACGGAAATGACGGAAGAAGAACTTGATGAACTCGCTAAAGGTTGATCGATTTGACCTTCGAAGCGGAAAAAAAATGAAAGAGTCCGATCAAGATAACATTCCAATTTAATTGAAATGGGACAGGTTTGATGCGATCTGTCCTCTTTTTTTATGAGCGAGGCAGCTAATGAGCTTAATGAGTTAGGGTAGTAAAAGTGAGCTTAGTCTATAGGTTCTTTTTTAGCAGAGGCGCTGAAGTTTGCGAAGGAATAAAAGAACGATTATGCTCTAATCCAAGCGGAATTTGGACAACCAATTGAATTTTACGGATGGTTGAAAAGCTGATGAGTAAAGCCAAGAAGC
>CAZDAF010000518.1:0-1962 GCA_964503115.1 uncultured bacterium | reverse complement strand
GTGCGACGGACAAGGGATTTAAATCCCTTGTCTGACTCGATATTTATCTTGTCTCTACCTCCAACTGCAAAATCTGGGATAAAAACTTTACGAAAATTTCGGTTGAAGTTTTCAGCATCGTCTTCTAACCTATAAGCTCCGAAATAAAATCCATCCAAAGGACGGGAGGGAAACTCGAGACAGACCTGCAGGACTCGAGCGAAAACCCGTTAAAGAAATAACAACCTCCTAATATTAGGGAGAACGAGAAATGGCATTCGGTTTTAATGAGGAATGTGGAATTTTCGGCATTTGGGGTCATCCTGAAGCCGCCAATCTCACATATCTGGGTTTATACGCTCTTCAGCATCGCGGCCAGGAAGGAGCGGGCATAGTCACTTGCGACGGCGACAAGCTCCACGTAAAAAAGCAACTGGGGCTTGTGGCGGAGGTGTTTGGGGAGGAGGATTTTTCTTCTTTGCCGGGCAACCGCGCCATAGGCCACGTTCGCTATTCGACGCAAGGCGAAAACTTGCTGAAAAACGTTCAACCTTTCGTAGTGGAAAACTCCCGTGGAGGCGTTTCGCTGAGTCATAACGGCAACCTTGTCAACGCTGCCCAGTTGCGCCGCGATCTCGAGGATTCGGGCGCGCTTTTTCAGAGCACCATAGACAGCGAAATTATAGTGCATCTTTTTGCCGGCCCTCGCGGCAACTCATTTGTGGATCGGGTCGTTTTCGCACTGCATCGCATTCGCGGATCCTACAGCCTGCTTTTCCTGACCGAAAAGGAAATGGTCGCCGTGCGCGACCCACACGGCTTCCGGCCTTTGATAATGGGGCGACGGGGCGACGCCGTTGTTATATCGAGCGAGACGTGCGCCCTGGACCTTATCGAGGCGGAGTACATTCGGGAAATAGCTCCCGGCGAAGTGGTGCTCATCAACGATAACGGCGTTACAAGCATTTTCCCATTTCCGGCGGTTCGGGCACACAAGTGTATTTTCGAATATGTTTACTTTGCCAGGCCCGACAGCATGATTTTCGGGAAAAACGTCTACGAAGTGCGCGGGGAAATGGGAAGAATGCTGGCCCGGGAAAATCCCATTCCGGCGGATATAGTCATCGCCGTTCCCGACAGCGGCAGCGCCGCCGCTATCGGTTACGCCGAAGAAGCCGACCTGCCCTACGCCCAGGGACTTATCAGAAACCACTACGTCGGCCGAACCTTTATCGAGCCGGCTCAAAACATCCGGCACTTCGGGGTCAAGGTGAAGCTCAACCCCGTCCGAGAGGTGCTTGCGGGCAAGCGCGTGGTGGTTGTGGACGATAGCATCGTACGGGGCAACACCAGCAGAAAAATAATAAAAATGATACGAAACGCCGGCGCGCGGGAAGTGCACATGCGTATCTCCAGCCCGCCTACGGCATTCCCATGTTTCTACGGAATAGATACGCCCACTCGCGCCGAACTTATCGCCGCCACTCACACTATCGAAGAAATAAACTCCCACCTCACCACGGACACGCTCGGATACTTGAGCAAGGAAGGAATGGTCAAAGCCGCCGGGGAACAGGATTTCTGCTGCGCTTGCTTTGACGGAGATTACCCGATCGAATTCCCCAAGGACCTCATCGAGCGACAAATAAACCTCTTCAACCACGGCCGCGCCGCACCATAATCGCAACTTACCCGCCGCAAAAAAGCCAAAGGCGAATAACTTCACAATCATTGTATATGTGGATTGACTGACCACGGAAAAACTACTATATTTCAACCGGTTGCAAGGGAGATTCGTATAGGTTGGTATGATCCCATAAACAACCGGGCTATCCAAGCATGCGAACCACCCACAATTCGAGCGGGACGATAACGGCGATTGGAAGATCGGGAGGTTCTAAACAATGGCTAAGGGAGTGAAACAAAAGATGTCATCGAGAATAAAATGGCCCTTTGTTGCGATGCTGATTACTTTTGTCGCGT
>CAZDAF010000517.1:0-1963 GCA_964503115.1 uncultured bacterium | reverse complement strand
ATATCCAGGAGGAATTTGATGAACCTTAAAAAAGCGCTTGAGAATGTAAAAATACTCGATCTTTCGAGGCAGTTTCCCGGACCTCTGTGCACCATGATATTGGCTGATTTCGGCGCGGACGTCTTGCGCATCGAGGATCGTCGTTTTATTAACGACCTGTCAGCATGGGCGGTAATGCGCAACAAGCGCCACATGACTCTGAATATAAAAACCCCCATGGGAAAGAAAGTATTCTTTAAGCTGCTTGAGAGCGCCGATGTGGTGGTGGAAGGATTTCGGCCCGGTGCGACCGCAAGGATGGGAATAGCCTATGAAGACCTGAAGAAGGTCAAGCCCGATATTGTTTATTGTTCCCTGTCCGGTTACGGCCAGACGGGCCCTTACAGCGGCATGGTGGGCCACGATCTCAATTACATATCCACCGTCGGCATAATGGGGTTGTGCGGTGAGCATGATCGCAAGCCGGTAATACCTCCGGTTCAGATAGCTGACATCGGCGGGGGACTCAACGCCGCCATCGGTATCCTGGTCGCGCTGTTTCACCGAGAGCGAACCGGCCGGGGGCAGTACATAGACGTCGCTCTTGCCGATGCCGCCCTCGGATTTATGACTCTGCCGCTGATGCAGTATTCCGAAACCGGTGTAGCGCCCGAGCGAGGTAAGATGCCGCTTGTCGGTATGTTCCCATTCTACCGCGTTTACGAAACGAAGGACGGTAAATTCATCACTATCGGCGCCGTTGAACCTCGCTTTTGGAAAACGTTTTGTAAAACCATAGAATGCGAGAATCTCGAAAACGACCAATTCTGCACGGGAGAGCGCAACGTGGAGGTTGACACCGAGCTGAAGGAGATTTTCCTGCAAAAAACCCGCGATGAGTGGTTTGATCTTCTCAAAAATATCGACGTTTGCGTGGGGAGAGTACTTGCAGTTGATGAAATGATGGAGGATCCGCAGATAAAGCACCGGCGTATGATCGTCGAGATAGAAGTTCAGGATGGAAAAAAGAGACCGATGCAAGGTATCGTCGCCAAACTTAGTGAAACCCCCGGCGATATATTTTCAGCGCCGGCGAGCTTCGGACAGCACACCGATGATGTATTGAAACAGCTCGGCTTTTCAGAAGAGGACATCAAGAAATGTTATGAAGATGGGGTTTGTTGACGACATGGGCATGATTATCAGCAAATAATCCATTTATCGGTTTTGTACGGGAGATCGGCGGGTCACCCTTACGATGTCTTTTCGCTTGCCTGTCTCCTGAAAATTTAAGGGCCGATCCCGTAGCTGGGACCGGCCCGTATATCATCGAGCTTGGGACTTTAGAGGTTTATGATGGAGAATATCGGCAGGTACATGGCAATTGCGATGCCGCCGACGACGGTACCGAGGAACACGATAAGTAACGGCTCCATAAGTGATGTCAATGCCGCGACCGCGTTGTCGACCTCGTCCTCGTAGAAATCCGCGATTTTCTGAAGCATTGCGTCCATTGCTCCGGTTTGCTCTCCGACGGCGATCATCTGGACTACCATGGACGGAAACACCTTGCTTTGACTCAACGGTTCCGCCAGAGTTTTGCCCTCACTGATAGCGCTGCGAACGCGCATAATGTCGAATTCGATTATTTTGTTGCCGGAAGTTTTTGCCGTTATTTCAAGCGCGTCGAGAATCGGGACGCCGCTTGAGACCAGGGTACCCATGGTGCGGGTGAAACGCGCCACCGCGTTTTTCCTGACGAGATCGCCGAAAATAGGAAGTTTCAGGTACATGGAATCCAGCATGATCCGTCCCTTTGGGTTTCGACCGATCAGTCTATATATAACTACGAAAGCGATAAACCCGGCTATCATTATATACCAATTGCCCTTGAACCAATCGCTCCAATTGACGACCATCTGGGTGAATGCGGGCAATTCACCTCCCATATTATTGAACATCTCTGCGAAAACCGGGATAACCT
>CAZDAF010000516.1:0-1985 GCA_964503115.1 uncultured bacterium | reverse complement strand
GCACAGAGCGTAAAGACAAACAGAACTAACCACACGGGGTCAATCTCCAACCGCCCCAGAATAAAATAATCGCTTACAATCTCGATCATGAATAGGGCCGCTATTACAGACATAGCCGTACCGGTTTCGTCTCTGATTACTCGCTTCCATGAAAACGGTGTCGGGGGCTTTTGCCATTGGGAAAACTTGGGGATTAAAAAAGGCGTCCCGGCGGTCCAGTTTATATATTCATCACCAAACTTCTCTTTAAGGAACTCCTCTTCCGCCGATATAATCCTTTCATAGTAAAGAATAAACGCAAGAATGACGATAACAAAAAGACTCAACGATTGTACCGCCAAAGTGACGCCTGAAATGATTATAAGATTTCCCAAGTACAAAGGGTTGCGACTTACCGAATACATGCCAAGAGTGTTAAGCTTATCAGCGACTTGACGCTTTGTGGTCCTGCCCGATGTGCCTTTGGGAGAATGGCCTTTTGTAAGGCATCTTATCAGGATTCCTATGGCAACCAGAGACAGGCAAAAAAATTCCCACGCCAAGTCGAAAACATGAGAGGAACCTAAGTAACTATGTCGTCTGCTTAATTCCAGCAAGATCAGCGGAAATAATATCAAAGGAAGATAACTTCGCCATCTGAAAAGAAAGCTCCCTATACGCGGCATTTCATCCTTCAGCATCCTCGTCTCTCTTGTCTCCCCATAAGGGTTCGTTTTCACCCCATTTTTTTCGGCTGCGCTGAGCTTTCTTTCTGTTTACTTCCCATCCCGATCCCTTGTGAGTCAGGAAGGACTCTCGCCATCGCTCGACCATCATTCGGAACAACTCGAAAGGAACGGTCAACGTGATCTCATCGGTTCGGAAGTACTTACTGCACGCCGGATCCCATCCTCCCAACACGGCTTTTAGCTCGCCTTTTTCGAGGTAGTTTATCGGCCATCCCACGATGTTCGAGCACCCCGCTCCCATCGGCGACCTCACAATGTTGAAGTCGTTCGTCACAAAAGAACATAATTGATGCAGGCCGGAGATGGACTCGGGCCGGTCGAAGAAAACCACCAACTCCGGCTGTTCGCCGGACTCGAACATACTCAACGGCTTGAAAACACAGAATGGGGCGGGAACTGGTCGAGGATCGATAGCATCGAACAGGCTCCTAACAGCCTCGGGCGAATCCAGGTAATGCTCGCCCGGAAGCCCGGGCATACCGGTCGAAACGTAACGCACAATAAGCTCGAGTTGCGGCTTGATGTAGCCCAAATTGAAAGCTCCGCCCAGGCAGCCGAAGTGTTCCCGATCAAAGCACGCAGCGGTCTGTTTGCGCCGGGCCCGCCAAACGCTCTGGAAAATACAGCTAAAGTTGCCGAAAACCTCCCTCAAGTCCAATTTGCCCTGTTGCTCCTCTTCGTATGTCGGTAGTTTCGCCGGTTTCGGGCTGATGCAATCGGCAGGAGGATTGTCGGTGTAGTACACACCCATGGGCTCCTCATAAAGCTCCACTACGTCAAACAGCCCCTCCACATCGCCCAGTTCATCCATTATTGCCATGATTCCCTCCACATACCTACTTGGTCTTGGCGCCCATATCCGACAGGCGTCTTTCTAATATTGGCGGCATTTTCCGATTTGTCAAGATTGGGAAATTAAACACGCCAACGGCTTGACATTGCATGCACAAACGATATATAATGACAATCATCTATTAAAAAGGAGGGTTACAAGTATGAAATTAAAGAAATATTTCGTTTTAGGCATTGCCGGCGCCGCTTTCGCCGCCTTTGGGTTATTTACGGGGTGTAAAACTCACGCCGACGAGAATTACATATATACAGCACAGATGGAAATAGATAGATTGGATACCGATGGAGACGAAACTATCGATGCTTACAAGTACGTAGTTGCAATTGAAGTGAGTGAATCCATCCCTTCACTTGTCGTTGCTTTTCCCGGCGGCACTCAACACGACACTACATGCGAAGAGGATG
>CAZDAF010000515.1:0-1986 GCA_964503115.1 uncultured bacterium | reverse complement strand
AGGAATGGCCTTTGTATGGTCGGGTTGCGAGGATAGTGGTGGTGGCGAACCTGTAGTCACCTTCGACCTCAGCGCAACGCAAGGGCCCAACAAGAATGTGATCGAGCCGGAGGAAGCGTTTGAAGCTGTCCCGACAGCAGATTTCTTTCTTGTTACCGAGGCTGAGGCTGAGGCTAAGGTTGCGGAAGTGCTCATGATGGTTCTTGGTGCGACCAGTTATAGTGTGGGTATATCTTTCGTTCCCCATGATCTGGTTCTGGACTCGATGACCTTGGGGCTTGTGATGGGCGATATCGCCGCGGATCCGACAATTACGGCGGAAGAGGCTTGCAATGAGCTATACGAAAACTTGATCGACGAAACCGGTGGAACAATATCGGAACAATGTTTTACTCAAAGCAATTGCACCATCACGAGCCAAGAGCAAGGCGAAGTTACGGTTGACTTCGGTGAAGTAGTCGGCTGCAAGCTGGACTCGTCAATAACGAACAACGACGGCAACATCGGTACAATCACCGTCCGCGGGAAAATCATTGATGAGCCGCTTTATCCCGCCTACGACCATAACCTTCCTTATGATTGTGCGGACGCCGGCGTTGATTGTGTGGACGTCAAGGTTGCGGGGGTCAGTAACAACTTCGGTACCGCCACCACTAAAGCAGTGGATGAGGTCAGATTCAGTACTCCCGAGACAAGCGTGGTAGCCGGATACATTTTCAACTACGATCTCGAATCTTATCCTTCGCTTTTTGATCTTCCGCTGTTCCTGATAGCCAATATGCAGATAGAAAACGAAAACATGACCCTGATTGTCGGATTGCCCGAGGGACTTACTAATCTTTTGCAGGAATACTACGGCGGTGTAATTGACGCAACCGGCGCCATGTATGGCTTGGGTCGTTCGGCGGCTGATGAAATCACAATTGTCACTCTACCGGTGACAGCTGGTGGTGATTTCTGCCAAAGTGTGTTCATTTTAGATCAACCGAACGTGGGAGAAATCCAGCTTAACGACGGTCTGAGTGATGACTGCGGCCTTTGCCCATCGTTGATTATTGATACCAGCGACGGCAGTACTACTTGCCCACCCTGATTGTATAATAGCTGAATTTAAAACCCCCGGGCGAGTTTTTCCTCTCCGGGGGTTTTTCTTGGTGTACCGGGCATGTTCGGCGGATTTAGGACGGATTCCATACTTTGACGGCATGGTAATATATTGACACCTTCTGTAAATCCGCTCATTCAAGACGGTGTTAGGCATGTTGAAGATGAAACTGATGATAAGTGCAATCTTGGCGGTTGTTCTCGCCTGCGGGTGCGGTTACAAGCTCTCGGGCGCCGAATCGGCATTGCCTTCGGGCGTGAAGACTATCGCTATTGTGCCTTTTGAGAACCGCACCCTCGAGCCGGACCTCGGGACGGTAATGGCCGAGGCCATGCAAAGAGAAGTGCTCCGCAGGGGTGTGGTAAAACTCGCACCGGCCGGTCGGGCCGATACGGTATTTCGCGGAAGGGTCGATAAGGTGAAGCTCGAACCGCAAGCTTACGACCGGGAAGGACTCACGACGGCGTATCGCGCCAGGATCGAGGTTTCGGCAAGGCTCGTCCGGGGCGGTGAGACAATTTGGAGCTTAAAAAAACTTGTCGAGGAGGAAGAAATAGCCGTCGGAGCGCATATCCCGGACAATTACGTCCGGCGCGCTCAAGCACTCAAAGCCATAGCGGAAGACGCGGCCGAACAACTGCACACCATGATGATCGAGGGGTGGTAACAGCTAAAAACAAACGCCGGGGCTAACCGGCACTTGTTGGGTTTTGTGTATATTTTCCCCGGTCAGCCGGAAGCGGCCAGCAGGTTGAGCTTTTTGGCCAGTCGGGCGACTTTACGCGATGCGGTACGGCGATGAATGACGCCTTTTCGGGCAGCTTTATCGATATGGGCCTGAGCCCGGATAAACGCTTCACGCGCCTTTTCTATGTCCTTTT
>CAZDAF010000514.1:0-1989 GCA_964503115.1 uncultured bacterium | reverse complement strand
GCAGGTGCGGGATCGTACTTTTTTTTCCGTTACTGCAAAGCACACATCACAGCCGCCGTGATCGGAGCTATATTTTTCACATTTTTCACCTCCAGGCCTGAGTTTATCGAGCAGATTCAATTAACATGCTTTGGGTACACCTTCCTCGTATTCTTATTTCTCGAGAGATTTTTGCAGGAGGGTAAACGGCGCAGTCTTATTTTTATGTCGGCATTGTTTATAGTCGGTTTTCTTTGCGGATATTATTTCGCTTATATGCTAACAATAGCTTTTTGGATATATGTACTTATCACCTTGGCCTCAGACGGAAATACTCTTACCCGGCAAAAATTGGGCCTAATAATCCTTGCATTTTCTTTATCCATGCTAATTCTCTCGCCTACAATTTATCCCTATTTAAAATTGCGGGAAGCTCACGCAATACGCGGCCCCGCTTTGGGATTTTTAATCCGCGAATCAAGACCTATCCATTACCTCGACTTCGTATTTCGGATAATACCGGTCTTTTTGTGTAGTGCGTATCTCCTTTACCGGCAGAGAGAGATGGGTCGGAGAATGGTGGTTATTTTCCTGGCGATTTCCGTGACCTTTCACATCCTCGCCCTCGGCCCATATTTGAAAATCGGCGGCAAAAACACTGATGTCCCATTGCCGTATCACCTGTTCAGCTTGCTACCAGGTTTCACCTCGCTGCGTTATATCTGGCGATTTTGCCTCATGGCTTATGTGGGAGACGCCTTTATAATAACGGCAGCGATAAACGCTCTTATATCAGGAAAGGTCGGCAGCCGACTTACATTGAAAGGCATCGTACGCAAGACCGTTCCCGCAATTATATTCGCTCTTTTATTGGTAAAGATTATGACACCGTCACAAGCCGGTAATTTATTGTCGCCAATTCCTCACGCCGACAACTTGCCGACAATCCATAGAAAGCTTATTTCATTGAAAGAAGCGGGCCCGATAGTAGAGTTTCCGCTTTTTCCCACCATGAAAACCGGAAGTTACGTCTATCAATATTTCAGCCTTTTCCATCACCGCAGGCTGTTCAATGGCAGTTCCGGCTACACTATATTCTCCAATGGCATAATGCGGAACGCGGATTTACCGTTGGAAGGATGGACGACCTTTTTCCGAGTCATCGGAGTCAAGTTCATTGTCTCACATTCGCCTGATTTCGTCCCTCGAGTTATAGAGAGCGCCTGGCGCGATATGAAACGGGATTTGCAACCTTTGTCCGCGCCCGATTCACAAAGACCAAATTCCATCGTTATCATGGATCCCGTCGAAAGAGCGATCTACCAGAACGTCCTTACAGTGAAGAAAATCTTCAAAATAAACAGAAGATTGGGAGTAGCTCGCAGAGGCAAGGTATACCCGGCAGACGTCGGCAAAGACAAGTTCATCATCGATCTCGGGCACGACACGGCAAGATTGATAAAACCGGAAACAATTCCGCAACTGCCGAAGTATGTCGTAAAAGAAGGAAACGTCCTCGTCGTCACTCACCGTAACCTGGAGAAAATGCTGGACGACCTGGGATCTGCGGCGCATTTCATCCTTCTGCATCATGGAATAGATCGTCTCGAAGTGCATGGTTTCCGCTATTTATTTGATGAAAAGATCAAGAATCCGTTTTACGGCCTGACCGAGGTCGAAGCTAAAAAGATGGGTCTATCCAAAATTGTCGAAGCCGATGGAAGCGTCATTTGGCGAATAGATTCCAAGCACGAACCGCAATTGATAAAAGAAGCGATTGTGGAATGGAGTAGTTCGATTGATTCAGGCGCTTTGAAGATCGAGGCCACTGTATCCGTGCCTGGCGGAACCGCATGGAAAAATCCCAATCCATTCGGCTGTAACCGAGGAAGTATTAAACTCCGACCTGTGGGACAAAACGATCCGCTCGAATACGATTTTTATCTTAATCTACCTCTAGTGTAGTGTATCATAAATAAGGGAACATATAAAAATTTCTCGTGTCTAAAC
>CAZDAF010000513.1:0-1992 GCA_964503115.1 uncultured bacterium | reverse complement strand
GGGCAAAAGAGGTTCTCGATAAGTGTACAACAGAGTGATACACTACACTAGTTATCACTGAACACCGCTCTTACACGGCGCATCAATCGATCCAAACTCAATTGCAACCGGCGCCTTATGACGTAACCGTAAACTTCCCCGATCTTTCCGCAATATCCTTCAGTTTACGGATTAGGATCAAAGCGCCATAGGCGCTGAATGTATGTTCCGCATCGAGGACCGGAAACAAGAGGCAAAAAAGCTCCCTTGCCAATGCTTTTTCAGGGCCGTGTTACAATGGCTCCGCCGGCCTCGAGAGTATTGATCCTTTCGGTGGCTTTGAGGCGCCATTCTTCGTCGTCAGTAGGATCGGAAGTTTCTAAAAACTTCTTGAAATACCAGACTGCTTGGCCGTTCAGACCCTTGATCGCATAAGCTTCCGCCAAGTTGTAATATGCTATTGCCAACCTCGGATCCAGCTTCACTGCCGTCTCCAGATGCTTGATTGAGCGATCAATTTCCCCCAGGTGCATGTATGCGAGCCCGAGGTTTCGTTGGGATCCGGCCTGGCGCGGGTCTATCCGAATGGCAGTGCGCAACTCGTTCATAGCTTCTTTCCACAGGCCGCGCTTGATGTATATGTTGCCCAGATTGACATGAGCGGCGAAAGAATCGGGATTCGTCTTGATGGCCTTTTGCAATAAAGCCATAGCGCCGGTAATATCCCCCTTTTCCTTCTTGATTATCGCCAACAACACCATGGCATCCACCCTTTGCGGATCCTTCTCGTTGGCGGCAACCAACTCCTTTTTCGCCTCCCCGACCAAGCCCATTTCCCATAGCAATCGTCCGAGATAGAAACGGCCCATGTAGTCGTCGGGAGCGATCTCGACCGCCTTCTGGAAGCACTTGAGGGCCTTTTTATTCTTACCGGCGGTTCTATAGACACTCCCCAACCGCCGATAGGCATAAGCCGAGTTGGGGGCAATTTTGATTGCTTTCTTGTATGCTTTGATGGCCCCGTCCAAGTCATTCTTCCTCTCGAGTTCCATTCCCTTTTTTATCCACCCCTGGACACCCGAAGAAGATGCGGCGGCAAATACCGGCCCTGCCATTATCAGCAAACACAACGTAAACTTCATCACTTTTTTAGTCATTTCCACCCTCCTGCTTAAACCCTGCATTAGTTTTCTGCATTGACGTTCTTTTTCAATTAGCGTGTATTAATACCCATATTTCCAGTTTGGACGGCAATGAATCCGCCGTTATTTCCGTTTCGGACGCTTTCACGTTTACCACCATATCCTCTTTCCCATAAAGGAAGTCGGCAAGTGCCGCCAGTGGGAAGCCGCATTTTTCCGTTTTGTAGTGCATGGGCATCAGAATACGAGGATTGAGGTCTTTCATGACGTGTGACGCACCATCCGGGTCGATTGTAAAGGTACCACCTATAGGAATGAGTAAAATGTCCACCCGGCCTATCTCTTTTACCAAATCAGGTGACAAAATGTGGCCGAGGTCGCCAAGGTGGCAAATCCTTATGCCATCCACGGTAAACACAAATATATTGTTGTCTCCACGTTCGGATCCTCCAGAATCGTCGTGGTAGGCAGCTATAGCCTTAAAGTCGATTCCTTTCGCAGTTCCGGAATCCCTAACCACAACGAAGTCCCCGGAGAACCCATCGACGTAGTTATGATCGGCATGATCGTGGCTGACGGTCACTACATCGGGAGTATCGCTTATGGGAGAATAGGAGATTGCTCCGCCGAATCCCTCCGGTTCATAAGGGTCGGTAATTATTACCATGCCGTCTGCCGAGGTAATTGTAAAGGAAGCATGCCCATTCCATTTCACCTTCATGATCTTCCCTCCTTACCATTCCCTATACCACAAAAAGGTAAAGGAATCAACGGGCAGAGGCAGGGATATTCTCTGCGGTCTTTTTATCGGTGTAAATTACCACCGAGGGATGCTTACTTAAAACGGTCCCGGGTACGTTGGTGCTTACCC
>CAZDAF010000512.1:0-1996 GCA_964503115.1 uncultured bacterium | reverse complement strand
GCATTGTTCGCAACATTGTCAAGGGGCATGGCGGTTCCGTCAGTGCGGCTCATGGCGAGGACAATGGAGCGGTTTTTATCATCCGTCTTCCCGAAAGTAACGGCTGATGTTTGGAGGGAAATATGGGAAATATCCTGGTAGTGGATGACGAAAAAAACATGCGCGAACTTATCGCGGATGTGCTGGCGCGCGACGGCCATAATATAACCGGTGTCGGTTCTGGCGAAAGTGCGCTCGAAGTTGCGTCGAAAGAACGATTCGATTTGGTGGTGCTGGACCTCAAGCTACCCGGCATCGACGGTATTGAAACGATGTATCAACTGCGGCGAAGTCCGGATGCATCGCTGCCTGATATTATCATCATCACGGCCCACGCCACGGTGGACACCGCCATCGAAGCGCTCCGGGGGGGCGCCATTGATTTCTTGATAAAACCTTTCGAGCCGGGCGCGCTCCGGGATGTCGTCCGTCGTGCCGGAAGCGAATATTTGGCGTTTGACCGTGCGGCAAAAGCAGTGCCCATTCTTGATCCGAAAGATTTCGGCATACCGGATGATATGGGGTTCATAAAAGATGAAGATGCCGACCCCCCTCTCGGGTTCATCGGGCGCAGCAAAGAACTGAAAGAGTTATTCCGCTCAGTTCAACAAGTGGCGGGAACTGACGCCACGGTGCTCATTATGGGTGAAACCGGTGTCGGAAAAGAATTGGTGGCAAGGGCGCTGCACATGGCAAGCCTGCGGCGCGATAATCCGTTCGTCAGCATAAATTGCGCGGCGCTTCCCGACACGCTCGTCGAGAATGAACTTTTCGGCCACGAACGAGGCGCTTTCACCGACGCGCGAACAAGGCAAATGGGAAAGGTCGCACAAGCGCAGGGAGGAACGTTGTTTCTCGATGAGGTCGGAGACCTCGCGCCGCCGGCACAGGCGAAACTGCTGCGCCTTATCGAGGAGCGCGAATTTACTCCACTCGGCGGTACTGAACCAATCAAAGCGGATGCGCGTATAGTTGCCGCTACTCATCGGGATCTTTCTCAAATGGTTGAAGGGGGGTCGTTTCGTGAAGACTTGTACTGGCGGTTGAGAGTCATACCCATTCGTATACCGCCTCTGCGAGAACGAGGGAGTATCGATATCCGGGACCTGACCAAACATTTTATGGAAGAGTTCGCAAAAAAATACAACCGCCCGATACGCAGTTTTAGCGAGCAGGAGTGGAGAGCCTTGTACTTATATGGATGGCCGGGGAATGTTCGAGAGTTGCGTAACTACGTCGAGCGCTTCCTTCTCATCGGTGATGCGAGCTTGCCGAGAAAGCATCCTTCGCCAAAACCCGGTGTTTATCCGATTGAGTCCGAGGCGCCTCCGCCACCGCCGAGTATTATCCCGGAGGTACATGAAAAACCGTTGGACGCCGTTCGGAGAATCGCTCAACAAATCGAACGAGACGCTATTATCGACGCTATCAACAAAGCCGGTGGAAACAAGAAACTGGCCGCACGATCTCTGGGTATGAGCTACCGTACCATGTTCAACAAGATAAAAAGGTACCGGATCGATACGGAAATAATAGCTAAGTAGAAAATGCATGGAAAAAAGAATGGCATAAACAAGACCGATGGTTTTGTCCTTGTCTTTCTCTTTGTTTGAGCTATTGCACGGACAAGCTTGCGCTTGTCCATGGCACCCGGCGTCCAGGCGGGGTGGGGTAATAATCAATTATCTTTAAACTGAATCAATAAAGTCTTTAAAATTCTTCCGGTCGAGTATTTATTTCGATGTTTGAATCATCGTCCCGAATATCGGTGTCAGACTCACCCAAAGGAATAATACCGTTATTTTCATCAAGAGTATCAACTTCGAAATTCTCGTCAGAAGGTTCTTCGAGGGGTATCATATCATAATTATTATTTGGAATTTCAATATCGTCGGTGATACAGCCACCGTTACGATCCACATTAGCAAGCAATACTACCGCGATAACAACAACCAGA
>CAZDAF010000511.1:0-1999 GCA_964503115.1 uncultured bacterium | reverse complement strand
ATCAAACCTCGAATTTTCATTGCAAATTCCTACGCTTATCCCCATAAAGGTTTCAATGTGATATTATCATTTTACAAATGAAGATCAATTTCGTAAAGTGGTGGTCGCAATTGCTTCTTGCTCTTCTGGTGACGGTTTTGGCCGTTTGGGCGGGCCTGGTCATTTTCCGGGATAAGCAGCCTCGAACCGTCAGGAAAGAAGAACCGCCCCACCCCGGGCCTCGGCAGGTCATAGTGGGAAAAGACGGCGCACAGATGGTTTATGTCCCCGATGGCGTCTTTTTTATCGGAGACGATAAGGGGAGGCCGGAAGAAAGGCCGAGGATGAGGGTCTTCCTCGAAGCCTACTACATTGACAGGTTCGAGATCAGCAACGAGTTATTTGCGAGATTCATTAAAGAGACGGGGTATCGGCCGGAAAAGGGGAGCTCCACTCGAAGAAAAGAAAAACGCCTCCCCGCCCGTCACCTGACATGGAAGGATGTAGATTCTTACTGCCGGTGGGCCGGAAAACGCATGCCGACGGAGTACGAGTGGGAGAAAGCGGCGCGCGGCATTGACGACCGAAAATGGCCCTGGGGTAACGACCGCAAAAAAGCCGGCGGCGACACGGCATCCGGTACCCCCGAAATGTTGGAAGTATACGATGATCCCGCCGGACAAAGCCCTTACGGATGCATGCACATGGCCGACAACGTCTGGGAATGGATCGATGACTGGTTCATCGGCTATGTGCTGAACCCCGAGCCCGACCCGCGCTACGGAGAGACCTACAGGGTTTTGAGAGGGGGCATCGACTATGACGGCGAAGAAGTAAAATATTCGCCCGTCACCAGGCGCCACTACCTAAAGCCGGATGAGGCAACGCCCTTCACCGGCGGTCGCTGCGCCCGCGACCCGTAAAAATTCAACTATTCCTCGTCGATCATTATTGTTATTTTACGCGGGTTTTCAATTCCTTTGAAAGAACTTATCAAGCCCCGGACGGTTTTTTCGACAATATCCCTGACGAAATGCTTCATTGGGACCGATTTGCCATCCACGAACAGGTTTACCTTTCTGGAGGGACGCTGCTGTAGGAATTTTTCGGCGATGAACTCTGCAATGGTGTCCGTGTCGTCGAGCGAATAACGGGGAACAGCGCCCGTGTCAATGTCGCAATCGGTCATCACCGCGACCGGTTTGCGTATTACGGACAGATCCAGTTCCTTTCGCGTTTCTTCTCGCACAACGACGATACTCGGCACGTTGGCGGACTTGTACCCCTCGGCGAGCACAATGTCCACGTCGAACAAATACCTTTCGGCTATTTCCGTCAAGTCCGGCTCTTTGTCTTCACTACGTATAGCCGCCGTACCGCCCGGAGTGGCGATGACCACCGCTTTGGCACCGGCAACCTTGTGGCGCCAACTGTCCTTTCCCTCGTGATCGACCTCGAGCGTTTTCAGATGGTGCTTGATGGTTCCGACGCGCAAGTTCCGGCTGGAAAGCTCTTTAATTATCTTTTCTATCAATGTGGTTTTTCCCGACCCGGAGGGGCCGACGAACGTTATGAGAGGTATCATGCTTGTGCCTTGTTGTTGCTTTCTTGACGTTTTTTCTTGGATTTTTCTTCCTTGTATTTTTTCGACGGGAACTCGTATCCGCAATGCTGGCAAACAGTGCGACGATGATAAATCATCTTTTGGCATTGTGGACAACGCTTGCCCATTCGCTTACGCCCTCTTGATTTCTTTTTCGAACCGCTGCCGAAATATCTCTCGAAAAACTCGCTTTTTTTGGTTTCTTCCGAAGCATAAGTACTTATGCCGATCAAGACGGTTAGTAAGCAAACGGCAAGCAGCACTTTTCCCCCGATGCCGGTTCCAATAATATAAATAGCGCCGATTCCGCCGACGAGAATCATCAAAATCGGTAGTAGCGGCCTCAAAACCGCAAATAGATATATAAAGCGATTCATATCATTCTCCATTTTAAGATATTATTGAATTTGCTTCAAG
>CAZDAF010000510.1:0-2010 GCA_964503115.1 uncultured bacterium | reverse complement strand
TTAGACACGAGAAATTTTTATATGTTCCCTTATTTATGATACACTACACTAGTTTTTCGATTTGTAAGCCACATTTAGATGCTTCATCGTAACAAATGGGTCTACCATGTGTTTTAACTGTTTTGGGAGTGAGAAATATTGTAATTTTTTTCTTAATGTCTCTGTTGAGCTTTTTCGATAACATTCCTGTTTTCAGTGCTTTTATAGCGACATCTTCTGATAACGATAAGGCCATTTTATATTCTTGTATTTCCCTTGCGTCATACCTGGAGAGTTGCTGGATATATGGTTCCAGATTGCCTTTCTCTTTCACAGCTTTTTTAAATAGTTCTTCGTAACTTTTGACAATATTGTATACAGAAAACCTCTTTTGTTCCTTATAATCTATAACTTGTGGATCAATCGGCCCAAGCTCAGATGTTTCGTTCATAAGTAACTTACTTGCACCCAGACAAATCATGGTCGCCGCAGATTTTGCTTTACCCGCAACAATTACCTGATATTTACCCGTATTACTATAAGAGCGGCATATGTTAATTATACGCTCTGCTGCTAAGGCATCTCCGCCTGGAGAGCTCAACATCAAAGTCAATCCTTCTGTCAAATCACACTTCTGAAGGAGTCCTTCTAGTAAGTTTGCATCACCATCATTAATCGTTACTGGATACTTAAAACTAGTGAAAAACGTAACAAGGGGTGTTTTTAGCCTTTTTTCTAAATTTAAGTATAACCTTTTTCTGGTGCTGTGGCCCTGATCTTGTTCCTCAGATACTTCTGCAAATATAAGCTTATCTGTCATAGTGTGCAGTCCAACCAAGTCTGCTTTCAGTAAGGATATTATTAGCATCAATAAGAGTGATCGTCAAGTTCATGGTTCTTGTCGTGGAAGATTCTGCCTTATTAAGTCATCAAAATCTGATAAAAAATTATCATAATCTGAAAATGCGGCGTGTCATTCCGAGCGGAGCGACGCGTAGAGAGGAATCTCAACGCTTCCGCTTAGCTGAGATTCTTTATAACATAACGCCGCCGGCGTGGTTCAGAATGACGTTGTTGGGGCTTTTTCAAGAGCCTCACGGTCTTCTTATACGAGGTATAAGGTCGTTGTGTTCGGGGTCTGCGTAATTAACCGGCCCGCGATGCCGCTCGAACGGAACGGGCACATGCGCCGGCGGGCGGCGATACAACCGCTTGGCTTCGTCAAGCGCACTTATCGCCAGACCGACCTCGTCGTTGATGCATTCCGGCGTCGCAGCTTCTCCCGGAAGCCTTTCGGCAACGCGGTTCATTACAAACCGGCGCTCCGAATCGGTGAGGTTCAGGTTTTCCATAGCCTGCGCCGCAGTCCGCTCGACGGGCGATTCGCGAGCCGGCTCCGGCTCGGGATCATCCTCACCGTCCAACTCGTGTGTGCAGGCGAGCAGCGCCGCGCGGCTGAATCCGGGGGAATGCCGTTGCGAAGACGCCAGCGCCAGGCCGGTGATCGCTTCGACGCCCGCTACTTGCCATTGATTACCTTCCGGTTCGAGCACCAGGTCGGCCTCGATGCTGGCGACGTTGAGTTTTCCCTCCTCGACGTCCCGGGCCGCACGCGGGTCCTCGACGGCGACCACCGCAACGGCCTCCGCGCCGTTATGGCTTTCGAGCGCTTTTGCGCTCAATACGTATCCGACCGCTCTCCTGGGGCCCGCGCCATATTGGTGCCCGATATATATCGGCGCGCCGCCGAGCCTTTCGGCGAGTTCGTTCACACGCGACGAGTTCCATCTTTTGGCGGCGCGACCCACGCCCGACACGGGGCCGGTGCTTATGCCTTCGTGCGCGACACGGTACGCCGCGATCAGCGGTCTGCGCCCGGAGCGCAAGACAGATACTATATCTTTTGCCTTCAATAGGTTCTTAATTTCATTTCCCTTCATAAATCCTCCACTTCAAGGGGAAAAGGTATAAAATGATTTATCGGGTTAACCCTGAAAAATAAAGGCCCTCGGAGAGGACCTTTATAAAATT
>CAZDAF010000509.1:0-2023 GCA_964503115.1 uncultured bacterium | reverse complement strand
CATGTTCACTCGAGCTACGGTGTGTTGAATTTCGTTCGCTCGATCAAGTACAATAACCGGGTAGTTAATATCCTTAATACCCACCTTTTGTATGTTTATCCGGCGATGATCCGGCTGGTTTTGAACGTCGATCATGAAAATTTTCCTCTACTGATTTTATTTCACTTGTGCGTTTTATTTTTCCTCTTTCACTTCATTATCGGGGAAATCATCGTAGGAATATAGGACTTTTTGGTATCCTTGCCTGAATTCCGTAACCTCGTCTCCCACATACTTTCCTTCGATCAGGCATTTTTTGAAGAAATCGGCAATGGTACCTATTTCAGCTTCTTTCATTCCGAATCTTGTCATTTCCTGCACACCCAGCCTTATCCCGGCGGGGTTGTTGACGTTTTCCAGCGGCTCGAAAGGCAGCAGGTTCATGTTGCAGATTATATTGTTATCTTTCAAAATGCGGGCGACCTCATCACCCCTGCCGAATTCGGTGACATCCACCGCGATCTGATGCGATTCCGTAAACCCGTACTCCTCGGCTTGAACTCTGAAACCGAGGTTGTATAGCTTCTGCCCGAAGGCTTTAGCGTTTTTAACCACTTGATCGGCATACTCGGCGCCGTATTCCAACATTTCGTAAGTCGTTATCGCAAGGCTTACGAGGGTATCGAGATGGTGATTCGAGCTCGATCCCGGGAATGCGCCCTTGTCGATTTTCTCCCATTCTTTCTGTTTTGCATTCGAGAGTATTATCCCGCGCTGTGAACCGAAGAATGTCTTGTGAGTGCTGCCGGTTATAAAATCGGCGCCTTCCGATAGTGGATCCTGAAATTTCCCTCCCGCTATGAGGCCTAGGACGTGAGCCGCGTCATAAATGATCGTCGTGCCGTTTTTCCGACAAATCTCTTTCAATTCTTTTATCGGCTCGGGAAATAAAAAGAGGCTTTTGCCGAGCACCAACAGCTTCGGATGAAGCTTATTTATCAGGTATGCGGTGTCCTCGACGTTCAGGTGGTACCCGTCGTCGGTAAATGGGAAGTCGACGATATTTTCCGTGTATTTGCCGACGCTGCCGACTGCGTGATGGCTGATGTGCCCGCCGCCGGCGGTGCTATTGACCATTACGATGTCCCCGGGGTTAATGTGTTGGCTGAAGGTAGCGTCATTGGCTACGGTGCCGCTGGTCGGCCTAACGTCCACCTGGCGACACTTAAAGAGGGTCTTTAAGTGCTGCTTGGCCCAGGTTTCTATCTCGTCGATCATGTCGGTTCCCTGGTAATAACGCTCTCCGGGATGCCCTTCGGCGTAGCGGTGTGCAAAGTCGCTTCCCGCCAGACGCCGAACACGGTCGCTGAGCACGTTCTCGCTTGCGATAAGGTTTATCGTATTGAGACGCCATTCGTTTTGTTTCTTAACCACTTCTTCGATTCGCTGTACATTGCGCTCGTACATATTACCTCCCAAAAAAACCCGAATAAAATCTCTCGCTGTTTGAGAATTATTATAAACCCATCGGTCAGTCGAGAAAAGGCCCCTTTGTGCTCAAAATACGCCTTCGGGGAAAGTGTTCATTTCGTGTCGCTCTCCGACCATCCTGTACATTACAGGCGGCTCCCACATATCCGCAATATGATCGTCTACCTCTTCGATAACACCGTCGTGAATGGCCCAACTCCTCCCACGGATCGAATTCGCGAATTCCGGTTTCCGAAAGTCCGAACCATCCAATTTTTGATGAAACGCCCGGCCGGGCTGAAAGAGCTCATTTATGCGCCTCATCATCTTTATTCCCCGAAAATATCGGTAACCGTGCCGCTCGAACTGTATTGCAGTATGGTAAAACAGCGCCTCAAGCAATATGGATTTCAACCCGACCGCCCTACAAAAATCGTCCAGGCACTGGTTGATCTCTTTCATTAACCTCATTCCGCAACGAGTCTGGCCGGGAGCCAGACCGATTTCCATCGCACGCAACTCCTCCGGCAAGTTCCTCGAGTGCCAGTTGAGCCAACGGCTTTTTCCTTTCGCA
>CAZDAF010000508.1:0-2024 GCA_964503115.1 uncultured bacterium | reverse complement strand
TATGCGTTAAATTCAGGCTAAAAAATGGTATAATCAACAAAATGGAGTTGTTTCGAAAAGTTTTTCAAACGGTATTGACTACACTCTTTCTTCCGGTCATTACGGTGGATTCGCCACCGACTGAGACGAAAATCATTACCCAACTCGAAAATGGCGATCACACGGACTGGTATTGCCCTTACGTTGGCATGGTCAAACGTGTCGGCCACATCACAGGCTGCAACGGCAAGGAAACCATAGCGCTTTTCAACTTCGAAATTCCGAGGAGGTCGAAGCCTAAATAGGTATGGTTTCCCGGAAACCAGGAACCGGAATGGCATCTGATATCACTTTCAGGCAAGGAATACCTGCCGACGCTTTCGCTTTCGCCGAACTTGACGAGCTATGTTTTCCGGTAGGCGTGTCTTTTTCGACAAGTATTTTCCGCTACCACCTCCACGATCCGCGCTCGGTGAATATTGTAGCCGAAGACTTCGTCGGTATTGCCGGTTTTTCGGTAGGCAAGGCGTATCGTAGCGGAAAGGCCGGTATAGTAACGGTTGATGTGCACCCCGATTGGCGATCTCGCAGCATTGGATACAAGTTATTATCAAGACTTGAGGAGGGTCTGGTCGAGCTGGGCGCAAAATCTTTCTTTTTGCAGGTCGCAGTGGACAACGAAATAGCAATTGCATTATACGAAAAAGTGGACTACCGCAGAGTTTCACTTCTGCCGGGCTATTACCCGGATCCCGATTTCTCACGTGGCACAGATGCTTATCTTATGGAGAAATAACAAGGTAATTTCGTGGATCAGCGGTGAAAAGTTGCGTGTCTACTCTTGGCCCGGCGCTTTTTCCCCGGATGGATGGATACAATCGTTCAGAATACAAACCTGCCATCAACCCAGCCTGTTACATATCCCCCATCTATATTTACCGAAACTTTGACGTATCGTGTGTCTGGGCTGAGCCATTTCGACTCGATGAATTTCGCGTTCGTTGCGTCCGTTATCTCAGCCACTACCTCCCCTGCCGGCCCGGAGGCGCCCATTTCAGCATAAACGGGTATGAACTGGTTCTTTTTATAGTATTCATTCGTGGCCTGAACAATAATCTTTCTTCCCCGAGTCATTTTAATCTGCATCGACAGCCTATTTTCCGCTTGCAGCAGTATTTTCACGGCCCTTTCGAGTTTTCCGGCGTCGGCAGCCTCCTGAGCCGCAAAGCACATCTCGACCACCGTCCTGCCGGGAAACGGGTCGTGTTCAACCAGGAACCACATTTCTTTGAGCTTCTCTTGCACGCTCGCTTCGAGAGCATCCCTTCGTCCTATGGCGCTCCGGGCAGCCGCGGCTGCGGCATCGGCTTCTTGCACTGCTTTTTTGTATTTTTTCTTCTTAAATAATTCGTTCGCCTGGTGCATATGCAATCTGTAGGACAAAAGCATGTCCCTCGAAATTTTTCTTTCCCGTAGTTCTACACCTATCACTTCCGCTCTTTTGATGGCATCCTCTGCAGCCAACCTCGCTTTCGCACAGGAAGCCGTGGTAAGTGTCAAGCTTGCCAATAACATCGCGACGACCGGGTAATACAGCTTAATAATGCATCTGATCAATTTTATACTCCCCGCATTTTTCGTATTTCCCGTACCCGACGGAGCATTTGACTTCCACTTCAATCGGATTTTCGGGACTCAGTCTGTCATTTTCCTCGACATTGTAAAGCGGTCTCAAAAACACACTTGCAGCCTCACCCGGTTTGAGCGGCCTCATTCCCAGTGAAGCCGATACCGGATATGCCGAGTCCTCACCGATATTTTCACCATGGTATGAAAACACCGCCCTTACATGCAACTCTCTAAGAAAAGATTCCTGCAAATTAAAAAACTTTAACTTTATCTGCGGCACCTTCCGGTTTTCCATGTAATTTGGATCATATGTTTCGATTACTCCCCACCTTTCCAACTCTATACAGACCCTTCTATTACATAGGTTTTCCTTAAAAACATATCCCTCTGCTCTTTTCTTTTCACGATAGCGTATC
>CAZDAF010000507.1:0-2025 GCA_964503115.1 uncultured bacterium | reverse complement strand
AAGTGATTTTTTTTATAGGTGTAAAGAGTTTTTCTCTTTTCTCTGCTCATGCCTTAGTGGCACAAAAAGGAGCAACCATGAAAAGGGCATCTTCAATATTATTCAGACTTGTTTTTTCCGCCATTTTAATAGCTCTTATCTCAAAGACTGCGGCGGCCCAGCCCGCCCTTTCTGAAATGAGCCAACAGGGCGCACAGCAAATAGTTCTGAAAATGACCCAGCCGGCCAATTACAAGGTATTTCATCTTCAGAACCCGCCGCGATTGATCGTATACATATACGGTAGCGGGATTCAAACGAAAAAGATGGAAACCAAATGTTACGGCGACTACATCAAATATGCGAAAATATACCCCTTCAGCGGTAATTACGGTACCGTTCGACTCGAAATCGGCATTGCGGAGGGATTGGAATACCGCGAATGGACAGTGGATAACAATATATACCTGTGGGTGGGCAAACCGTCGGAAGCGCCTCCACCACCCCCACCTCCGCCCGATACCGGAGAAGAACCTGCCGCTACCGCCGAAACGCCAATGGAGCCCATACCTCCCGAGACAGCCGAAATCACCGGACGGACGGTAATGCTGTCCACGCGGTACATAACCCGTCCCAAAACAGCTCCTCGAGCATCGAAACTGCTCGACATTATCGTCACCGCCGGCGATGAGATTACACGGGTGATCATAAACACCAACGGCCCGGTGCACGCTTTCGACGACTTCCTCCTGGTAAACCCCAACAGATTGGCCATAGACATTTTCAACGTTAAAGCGGATTACGTTAAACCTCGCTTACAGGTGATATCGAGCGCGTTGTCGGTGCTTCGATGGGGTACACACCGCGACCGGATTCGAGTCGTTATGGACCTCGCCGCCACCACCGGCCCGGCGCCTTACTATAAAACCGGGAAAATCGATTCGGGTATAGAGATATTGATTTACTCGACGGGGGCAATAAGTCAGGCTCCAGCCTCCTATTTCAAAACCCACACGGTGACCGAAGGTGAGAATTTGCGCGACATCGCCCGGAAAGTTTACGGCGACTCTCGAGCGTGGCGCAGGATAGTGTCGTTCAACCGCGATAAATTCGCAGACCCCGACGAAATCCTCAAAACCCAAGGAAACCTGTATCCGCAAGCGGGAACGGTGCTCAAGCTTCCGATAAGATAATCTGCGCCGATCCTGCCCGCGCGGGCGATACCAAACGCACCGAGCTACCCTCTGAAGTATTCGATTGCTCAACCGTCGGAAAGGAGTTAATGATGGGCAAAACCAGCCGTATCGTGGCGGCGTTTTTCGGAGCGCTGTTGGTCGTGGCGTTTTTCCTGCCATGGGTCGAATTTAGTATGGGCGCCGTCGACATCGGTATTTCCGGATACGACCTTCTCAGGGGAGCGACGAGGTTACAAAAACTGGCAAAGTCCCAGACCTTCTCGACAAGTTACTTCATGCTGCTGCTACCTTTTGCGGGAGCGATGTCGATATTATTCAGTTGTTTGCTGCCCGTGCCTCACTTGACACTTGCATCGGCGATGGGAGCGGTGGCATACATTGCCTTCCGTATGGCCGATATCGGCATGGACAACGTCAGGCACTCGCTGGGGGCGTTTGGGCTGGGCCTGTGGATTTCGCTGGTGTGCGTACTAGTCATATTCATCACCGCCTCGGTTCAGGCGGCAACAGGCGCAAAGAAAAAGTAGGCAAAAAGAAACCTGGTTACCGCTCACTTCGTTCGCGGGGTTGCACCTCTGAGTAGCACATCTTGTCCGGTTCTCGGGTGGCACGACAAGACCGAAGGTTTTGTCCGTGTCTTTTACCACGGTCGGACTATCGCACGGACCTGCCCGTCCGGGCAAGGTCGCTAACGCTCCCTTGTCCATGGTACCCGCGCTGATGGCCCGGACATACAAGCAATGTCATTCCTCGTCCTGCTTCAGCAGGACGAGGAATCTCAACCTTTCGGTATCCACCCACCGTCGAGATCTCTCATCCCGCGCATTCGCGGGATTCGAGATGACATTAC
>CAZDAF010000506.1:0-2055 GCA_964503115.1 uncultured bacterium | reverse complement strand
AAACTGACAACATTGAACACCGGACTAAAAGTCGCATAGCCGGCTTGAGGCACGAAACACCGAAACCCATCTGGAGGTTTGATTCCTTAGGGAGCATTACTTGCATCCACAAATGTTATTCTTTTCGGCCGGCAAACAGCTTTTCCTCTTCTTTTCGTTTTTCCTTGATGTAGCACACAAGTGGACGTTTGAAAACGTTGTCGCCGCACCGGTTGCACGAGACACATTCGGCTTTTGAAAGATCGCCTTCCTTCCATCTTTTCACCAACCCCGGCTCCTGAATAAATGGTCTCGACATACTCACAAGGTCAGCAGCCCCTTCCTGAACCGCTTTCTCGATAACGCTCGGTGTTCTCAAGCCGCCGACAAGGATTATCGGTACCGAAACGTTTTCCTTTAACGCGGCGGCATAAGGCCGGAAATACGCCTCATCCATCTCCATGACGATGCTTTTTCTTGCGGTTTGCTTTCTGCTTTCTGCTATTCCGCCGGTCACTTCGATGCAATCGATGCCGGCTTCGGTAATTATCTTTGCGACCTTGACCGCTTCGTCGCTATCCAACCCACCCGGGACAAAATCGTCGCAATTCATTTTGATCATAATCGGGTAATCGGCCCCGACCAACTCCCTGGCCCTCTCGACGATTTCGACGATAAACCTCGCGCGGTTTTCGGTATTTCCCCCGTATTTGTCCTCGCGAACGTTTGTGTATGGCGATATGAAATTGCTTATCAGGTATCCGTGCCCGCCGTGCAATTGGACTGCGTCGAACCCCGCTTCCTTCACGCGCCTGCACGCCTGGGCGAATTGCTCGACACTCGCCTTTATCTCCTCGGTCGTCATGGCGTGTGGAGTGACGCCGGTAGCCTCGATTGGAACCGCGGATGGAGCTATCGGATCGGCGCGCCTCAACCCCGGAGTGTCGGACCTGCCCGGATGAACGATCTGCATGGCGAACTTCGAGCCGCGTTCGTGAACGCCGTCGACTATCGGTCGCCAGTGGTCGATAAACTTGTCATCGTCCATGGCGGTAGGGTAGGGCAGTCCCTCCACTTCGGGAAGATTCTTGTACCCGTCGACCTGTGTCGCGCTGGTCATAATCAAACCCACTTCGCCCTCCGCCAACTCGTAATACAGCCTGGCAAGTCTCTCGGTGGGCTGCCCGTCCACAGCGGCATATCCCTCATAAGTCGCAGAACGGACAAACCTGTTTTTCAACGTCATACCGCATACATTCACCTCATCGAACAAAACAGACATTTCTCTTATCTCCTTTTAGCGGGATACTTCGGAAAAAAATAAAGCTTGAAAATGAATTTCATGAGCAATTCCATACTAAACACCCTACGGAATTCAGGATGACAGACTTCCGACGTTTATCAATACCCCCGGAAAGATAGTTGTCAGTTACCGGTTATCGATTTTATCTCCGGTTCTGACAATTGAAAACTGATAAATTTATCACACGGTTAAGCTCGTACGGGCAAGCTTTGCACTGAGCACCCCATACGGGTCTCCGATTCGCATGTCTTCATCCGTCTGGACTGACAACCCCATACGGTGTCTTTGCTTCGTTCCGATTTACATTCGCTCAGTATAACATTAAGCCGATATAGGTTTGCGCCTCATCTTCCATGCCATGGCTATAAACAGTAACGCTGCCAGTATTATTAAACCCCACTCCGATAAAGTCGGGATAAGAGGGCCGGGGCCACCCTCAGGTTCCATCGGGGCGAATTCGCTTAGTGAAGTCACTTCGCCGCATATGATATCGTTGGTCATATCAAGTGTTGTGCTTACATTTACCCAGCCTCCGTCGTTGTGGAACAACCTTATATTCGCTTCGTTGGTGAACTCCGTCTCGTCGTATCCTATGCATACCTCTATTACGCCGGAGTATGCTGCGGTGGTGGAGATGTCGTAATATCGTGGCGGGGTTCCCAGTTTCCAGCCCCCTGGTGGTGCTGTGCCCGTGCCAAGCTCAGTGTAGGAGGAGTCTCCATAAGTTGTGGTAGTATCAAAAGTCAGCGTAACAGCACCCGCAGGTGCGCCAC
>CAZDAF010000505.1:0-2062 GCA_964503115.1 uncultured bacterium | reverse complement strand
TACTGACATGCCACCTGCCATTCGGCATGAGGGAATTGTACCCACCGTTAAATCCTACCAAGAGAATGATTATGGTACTTGCGCCCCCCTTGACATTGTGATAGAATGTTAGTAGATACTAAGAAGTAGAAATTACCAAACAGTTAGAAGGGTAATTTTAACTTCGTTGAAAAAGGTGGAGGGTACATAATGAACGGTGGCATGCGGCTTATTGAGAGTCGGCGTAAAAGCGTGTTTTCCTCGCTTGGTGGGGGGAGGATGAGAACATGAGAAAACCAAAGGTTCTTTTAACAGCCGGTTACGGGCCCAACCACCTCGGGTGGGGGGAAGATCAGTACGATCTTTTCAAGTCGCGCCTCGCCCGTGGGCACGGCGTGTTTCAGATGGCCTCACATTGTCATTATTTTGCATTATATCTCATCGCGGAAAACCTTTCCTGTCCGACAACGGTACTGGAAAATCCGCATTGGGATGAGTTTGACCGGGAGCTTGACGAGGGATACGACTATGTGGGCTTTCAGCTTAAAAGCCTCCATACCGACAAGATCGCGAGGATGATGAAACGCATACGTGAGAAGTGCCCGGATACCAAGATAGTCATAGGCGGTTACGGTGTCGGTACTCTCGGGCAACCGGTTCCCGGCGACACGAACGGCGATGCGGTATACATCCGCGAAAACGCGGATTACCTTTGCCGGGAAGAAGGCGTGAACTACATGCGTCGCCTGCTCGATGACCAACCTGTGGACAGGGAGATAACTCAGTACCACATGCCTATGACCGGCTTCAGCATCGCCGGGATAAACGCCCAGGCGCGGGTACCTATAATACTGGTAAGTCTCGGCTGCCCGAACGCCTGCGATTTCTGCAACACCAGCGCTTTCTTCCACTACAAAAAAATATACGTCGCGGAGCCCGAACAGGTTTATCGATTCATCAAAAACTACCAAAGAAGGCTCAAGAGCGAGGATATCTTCGTGTTGCTTTTCGACGAGGATATCTTCCTCAACCCCGATTATGTAAGAGAACTGGGGCGACTCCTCCGCAGCGACAAGAAAACCTGGGGAGTTCAATGGTTCAGTTTCGGTTCGATGCGTTCTATGTCGGGGTTTACCGCCGAGGAACTACGGGATTGCGGACTGGGGTCGGTGTGGATCGGTGTGGAGAGCTTCCTGTCCGATGATGGAACCACCGAGGATCATTACGCCAAACGGCGGGGGGTTGAACTAAAAAAGATGTTCGAAGACCTTCATCGGAACGGCATTAATACTGTCGCTTCGCTCGTTCTCGGCTTTGATTTCCACACCAAGGAGAACCTTAAGAAAGATATAGACAAGTTTGTAGATCTAAAGCCTTTCTTATACCAGGTATCGCCGTTAACTCCCTGCCCGGGCACTGCGCTTTACGAACGAATGCTCGAAGAAGATCGCATACTCGATACCTATAAGTGGGAGGATTTTCACTTGTGGAAAGACGATGTGTTCAAACTGAACAATTTCAAACCCGGCGAGATAAAGAAGTTCTTCGATTACGCTCACGAGCGGATACGTGATAATTTGGGCCCGCCGGGGATGCAAATAATGGAAAGTTCCCTGGATACTTACAAGACTTTGAAAGATTCGACTGACGAAATCCATGCTTTCCAGGCCGAAAAAGCCAAACTCAGGGCCATGGGCGCCTATGCCCTCTTACATTCGATCAAACGCTACCATCCCAGCATAAAGGTTCGGGAACGCGCCTTGATGCTTCAAAAACGATATAAGGAAGAAATCGGTAGACCGCTCTTGATTGCTCAAGCAGTTTCTCGCTACATATCCGGCAACATACGTAGAAAATCCAGAGCTGCGCCTCAGGAAGTCATCTCCGATCCCCCGCCACGATGGACTTATTACAATACGAACGGGTCGAACGATCAGGTTTATGTCAGGAAAGGTAGAAAGGCAAAAAAAGCGAAGCCCTACAAAGAACGCCAAATGATCACCCGTGCTTTTTATGCGAACATATAATAATGGGGGCCGAACGGCCCCCTTATACAATTATTCATACCGTTCCTGATGATTTC
>CAZDAF010000504.1:0-2071 GCA_964503115.1 uncultured bacterium | reverse complement strand
GGGGTTTCAGGATTTGAATGTCGTACCACCTGTTGTAAATGGTGATTGGCAGAAATACCGGCACGTCATTGTCGAAACTGAGCCAATATGCGCCCTCGGGGTGATAAATGATATCCCGGTGTGGCGCTTCCTGCTGCATCAGCTCGAGCTTCTTCGAAAAATCCTCGCGATTGTAACAAGGCGCGGGGCCGACGAGGTCGTAGTACATAACGGTGTGAAATGATATGGCAATACGGGGGTCGGTCAGTACTCCAAGGTCGCGATAATCGAGGTCGTCGAATTCAGGGCCGCAGGACTCGTTACCGGTGATATGACTACCTATGGTGGGTTGCACGCCCGGGTATCTGTCCGCTACGTATTTGCCGATATAGTTGATATAGTGCAGGGTTAGGTCGCACGGTGTTGTGGTGAACTCGGTTGGGCCGAAGCCGATGCCGAAAGTTTCCAGGTCGTCACGGCCCTCGAGCCTGGCTTCGATTTCATCGCGAATTTCCTGTTCGCATATCGCTATTTCTGCTGGATCGTAACTGGTGGTATCGCAATTGACGTCCGGGACGCCGCCTTGCTGTGTCTCGTGCAAATTCATACCGGTACCTTTATGGAAGCCGAGTAATTCGTTGTATTCGTTGATCTGATCGGCGCGCTCACGGTAGCGTTCCTCCGATGCGACGCCTCGGACTGCGCCTTTACCACGATTGGCGCGCATCTTGACGATCCAATCCAGCCAGTTCTGCGCATAAGACCACTCAACCTCGGAATCACTCAGAGGCGTGTTAAGCTCAAGCGGGTGAGTGGTGTGGAGACCGTAAGTACGGAGTTCGAAAGCGGGCCCTTCCGTGGTATTGATGTCGTACCGGGGATCGAATGTTTCCGGAATCCACTCCTCCTCCGGGTGGAAAAAGCGCACTCCATGAAGGTAGAGCAGTTCGTAGATGCCGTATTGCAGACCCAGCTTGTCGCGGCCGGCAACCACCAGGGAAAGCTTGTCGTTAACAAGAATGCTACGAAGCAAATAGCCTTCTTCGGGTATAGTATTTATCTCTTCGATCCCAATAGCCTGGGAGTAAAAATTCTGAGGGTTGATTAAAAAACCATATTCATTTATGTAATCCTCCAACTCTAATGCGGTTAGATTGGCGCTTATCTCTATCACATCTACACTTTCAACCCCCATTTTCTCGAGGTAACTCTTGAGGGTTTCAGCCATGTGCTCCGCTATAGGGTCATCATCGGCGGAATAAAGAATAACGTCATCGGCATTGCCCGAATCGGTTTCGCACCCCACAGATGAAATCACCGGCAGCAAAAGTAGCAATAACAAACAAATTCTTTTCAGTGTCATGATCGTTTCCCCCTTGTAAAAATATAATTTTAAGGAGTACATGGTTATTTTAAACCCCACGTGATTGAAGTCAACCGCCGGAAATCTGATTCGGGGAGCGAACGTGTCGCCGATGACACATGCCGCCGGGACGGCGGCCCACTCCCCGTATGCCGAATATTATAAATGCCAAGCGTTGAGGAAATACCTAAAATCGACTATTCTGCATTTCACTCTATTTATAAGGAGAATAGCTATGCCTGAGATGAAAGTGGAACGCGCCCTGGAAGTGAACGCTTCGCCCCGGCAACTTTGGGACTGGATGGCGGCGATTGAGAACTGGCCTCATTGGAAGCCGTTTATCGTCAGCTCGTCGCTGGTGTCGGGCCTCCCGCTTGAGAAGGGGTCGAAGCTGAGGTTTAAGCCTAAAATGGGGCCCGCGCCCATAAACCTTACGGTCAGGATAAGCGAAAGCGACCCGCCGAATCGGCTGGCGTGGAGCGGCGGCGGGCCGGGGCTGGCCGCAGTGCACAGCTTCGATTTCGAAGACCTCGGCAACGATCACACGCGGATAGTAACGCGGGAAGTGTTCAAAGGCCCGGCTGTGTGGCTGCTAAAACTCTTCGTTTCACAGAAAAATCTCGAAAAACTACACGAACAGTGGCTCGAAGCCTTCCAAAAAAAGGCCGAGGAAAAGTGAAGGGTATCCGGCGAACGTTTCCCCCCAAGAAATAGAAACCGTTAATTTAA
>CAZDAF010000503.1:0-2093 GCA_964503115.1 uncultured bacterium | reverse complement strand
AGCACTTGTCCCTTTTGGTTTATAATGAGTAATCCATCGCTGGCAAGGTGAAATAACTCCTGGTAACGCCTGCGATATCTTTGTTCCTCAAGGACTTCTTGTCTGGCATCGTGAGTTTCGCGTCTGAAAACGTCTACGTCTTTTTTCAATTTGATGTTTCTCAGGGCGAGTGCTGCGGAGTTGGCGGTGGCTTGGAAGTAGGAAATCGGCATGTTACCCAGCGGATCGCCGACGCGCGTAAGACGAAGGAACAACGCCCCCAGCATCTCATCTCCCACGAATATCGGCATTACGGCGATGCCGCGAATCCGCTTTTTATGCAATAGTTCCCGAACTTCATCGAGCAATGGCGACGTGCTCACATCGCCTATAAGAAGGGGCTGTTTGGTTTCGATAACGCGTTGCAACTCGGGATAGTTCGATATGCTGATGACGGTGTCGGCCATGTCGGGCCGCTCGCTGCTGGCCACCACCACGGCTTTGTCTTCGTCCTGGAAAAGAATTATCGAGCATTCATCGATCTCGGCGATTTTCCTTACCTGTTCGGCTATTGTGCGAAGCACCAAGCGGGGTTCATCAATGTCCAAGAGTGCACGAGTGCCTGCCTCAAGCGCTTCGAGATACTTTGTCATTTCTTTTCGGATATCGTTTGTTTTTGTCATTTTTCGATTTTGACGGTTGCCCAGAAAGCTCGTCTCGCCTCCTCGATGGAAACGCCCGCATTCCTTGCGGCGCTGCGAAGATCGTCATATTCCGGTGTTATACGTGTTCCGCCGCCGGGCAGCCCCGACTTTTTTGCGCGTATTTTCCCGTACGGTATATCGACGACTATTTCAGTCCTCGGCAGCACGCGCCTCCTCACCGTATGCCACCTGACGCCCAGTGTGGCGGAATGACGCAAAAGCGTATCGATTACTTCGCCCGTAGAACCGGGCGGAGCCAGGGCGCGTATAAGCACTCCCGGTCTGCTTTTTTTCATTTGCATGTTTACCAAAGCCACGTCAAGCGCGCCGGCATCGAAGGCGGCCTTCATCATCGGCTCAAAATCTTGTGGAGACATGTCGTCCACGTTGGCCTCGATGATTACGGCGTTATCGGCATGGATTTTATGCTCGCTTTCCCCCAACACTAATCTTAATATATTTGGTCTGTCGGGCCAATCTGCCGCCCCTATGCCGTATGCGACGCGCTTGATTTTCATCGGAGGCATAATCCCGCTCGAGTGTACCGTGGCACGTAATATAGCTGCGCCGGTCGGGGTACACGTTTCGCCTGAAATATCAACGCCATACGTTTCGATCCCCTCGAGCAGCTCTACCGTCGCCGGAGCGGGCAGGGGTATGATTCCGTGGGCGGAGGAGATGGTTCCCCTTCCGAGAGGCACCGGCGAACAGGTGATCTCTTTTATTCCAAGCCATTCAATTCCCGCTGCAGCGCCTACGACATCCACTATGCTGTCGGCGGCGCCTACTTCGTGAAAATGCACTTTCCCGATCGGTTCCCCGTGCACTTTGGATTCAGCTCGCGCCAACGCCCCAAAAATACCCAACGCGCGGCGACGCGCTCCAGGCGGCAAATCGGACGAGGTTATCATGTTTTTGATATCTTTCCAGGTGCGATGGGGTTGTTTCCCCTTTAATTTGACCCGAACGCGCCGACCGCTTATCGCGCTTCTACGTTCGCGGCTTACCGTGAGTTTCCAACCGTCGATGCCTAGGGCGCCGACCGAATCCTCGATAACCTTTCGAGGCACGCCCAGGTCGATGAGCGCACTCAGAAACATGTCGCCGCTTATTCCACCTATGCAATCCATATAGAGAATCATGATGTTCCTTACTTAGTCGTTTTTATTCATGAATCCTGTTAGATGGTATCCGTAAATCCTTAAAAATAAAAGTAAGTTATGACGTTTCCAGTGAATTTCCTTTCATCTTTACTTTTAACAAGCCAATTGAGTTTATCAAAATACTTGCGGGCAACGCTACAAATGTAAAGATGGTGAAGCCTCTTATCAACGGTTCCTGGCGAAATAAATCAGCGGTGCTCAGGTCAGGAAACACGAGAGGAGACGGTTTCGCCATAGCTGTAAATAT
>CAZDAF010000502.1:0-2094 GCA_964503115.1 uncultured bacterium | reverse complement strand
GTTTAGACACGAGAAATTTTTATATGTTCCCTTATTTATGATACACTACACTAGGCTGTCGGTTCGTGCATCACCGACGCAAACCCTATTGGGAAAGACTGGATACGAGCGAGAGAAAGACCCTTTTCCCGGCCGAAAATAAAGGGGGATACAAAGAGTTTAAAAACAAACCGATTGACATCTACAGAGGACCTCAAATCAACGCCTGTCTTTGGCATTCATCTCCTGTACGGGTACTGCTTAAGGTATCTCACGTGGCTTCCGACACAGGTGGATTAAAAGAAATTGTGGACGTTATTTCCTCCATCTATTCCCGTTTGGCGGACGAACCCGATTATCGGCCGGAGCCTAATTTGAAAGGTTCGCGCGGTATTTTGCAGATTTTGCGGCATCTGCCATGGCATATCTACCCGCGAATTCTCCTCAACAATCTGCGCGATACTTTGTCCAGACGGGGACTCCCTGCTAATCACACATTATTTCGGGAGTACGGCCCACCTGCATCGCCGGAGTTTGTCACCCGCTTTCTCCCAATGGATCGTGTAGAGCGAATAGTTGAATATGGACATGGGCGAAACGCTAAACTTAACGACCTGATGCTGGCCGCACTCTTGCGTGCGCTCGTAACAGTGACAGACTGGGATAGAGAAACACCGCTCAGGCTGGTAAGCACGATCGATCTTCGCCGCTACGTGCCCTCAGGGAAGGGAGAGGGAATTTGTAACCTGAGTGCCGTTGAATTCAACAACTTCGGTACCGATCCGGGAGATGATTTCGCTTCGACAACCGACCTCGTTACCACATTAACGCGGGGACGAAAAGAAAACCTATTCGGGCTGGGTGAATTATTGTCCATCAGACGCTATATATTTAATTTATTACCTTATGCCCTGTTGAAAAGTGCGGCGCCCAAGGTTGTTAAGAGAGAAATCGACAAGCGTACAATACCGGACGTTTTGACCAATATGGGCTCGATTGATCCTGAAAGCGTCACGTTCGATGCGCGGCCGACAAATGCCTGGTTTTTGCCCCCTCCCCTCTATCCGCCGGCGTTCTGTGTCGGTTTAAGCGGATACGCAGGAACACTTACCCTGTCAGCAGGTGTGTACTCCGAACAAAAAGCGACTGTCGAGCGATTCTTCGACTCGGTACTCGCAGAACTGCCGAGTTAGCGGCATTTATTCGTAAAATTCTTGAGAACATGTACGGGCGACCACGTGACGGAGGGATCGCCCATACGGCACATGCTTGTAATAATCCGGCCTATTCCGTTAACACCTTTTTAATTGCTGCGTGGATGTAACGTAGCTCATTTATGTCGAGGCCTTTTCCGAACTGCACGGTAACGCGATCGCTTCTGGCCGTTATTTCCGGTCCCGGTATCAATTTCAATACAAACGACATCAGCGCGTTGCTCGTGGTGCCGGATTTCAATTCCTGCTTGCCGCTCATGGGGAAGCCATCCGGCCTGGCGCCGTCCTCGGTCAGAGCGGCGCCGTCTAGTTCGTAACTGCCGTCGGCTATTTTGGCTACCCCCGGCGGAAGGAAGGCCTTGCCCATTTCGAGTTCCTCGAGTTCGCGGGCTGGAATTTCCGTTACTTTTTTCTTGCCCAAAAAATTTTTCTCAACGGTCAGCATATCTCGAGTAGCTTTAATGCGGCAGGACTTGCGCGTTTTGGGGAGAATTTTCCGAAGGACAAGCAGGATCGGGATAAGCAGAAACAATGCAGCGACGATACATACAATTATCAGCAACAACGGCTCCGTTCCTTCCGAAAACAGCAGTTTACCTAACGGCTGGAGGAAGAAAAGAATAAAGAACGAAATGAATATCAAAGGCGCCGCCAGTTGCAGTTTGTGCATAAGAGTAAACCCCGGCGGCGGGATGTCGATTGCGACCATCCCGTACTGATCCGAAACAACTTTGGACCTCATATTCGCCGGACGGTATGGTAGCTCCACTACTTCGCCCGTACGCTTTGCGTGATCGCGAATCGATTCGTCGAGCTTATCGTAATCGCGCACCACTTCCCCGCCGGACGAACGGTCCGCTATCGAAAACTTCATGAGCTTCGCCACCCGCTCAGCCTTGCT
>CAZDAF010000501.1:0-2096 GCA_964503115.1 uncultured bacterium | reverse complement strand
TTGGACCAAGATCAACTGAACCTGCCAGGTTGATATTCCCACCGTTATTTGACGTACCAGTAGCAATAACAGTTACGGCGGGCCAGCCTTTGTAAGAAACCAAACTATATTCAGTTTCTTTATCGAGCCCGTGACCATTAAATACGCAATCGATGGTTGTATCGTCGAGCTTGAAACTCATCTTTCCCCAGGCACCGTCCCAGACGATTGGCCACTCTGGGTCAGTAACATCTTTCTCATACAAGTACAACGTATTTGGTTTATCGTTTGCCGGATTATCTCCTTTCGCCATAACAATAGGGACGGCCGCAAGGCTTACCAGCAAGGACACGACAATCGTAAAAATCATTACCTTCTTCATGGTTGGACTCCTTTCACTTTACAAAAAACGAGCTTGGTCCCACTTCCCACAGTCGTGTTCCGAGGGACGGTCTCAATCTACATGGTATTGCTGCCCAAGGCAGTTGGTGCCTTGTATCTGCTGTTTTTGGTAATTGCAGGTGCTGAAAAATATTTTCTCCTTCCTACTTTGCCGGCAGACTCCTGCAGCAATACTCCACTCCATTCGATAAACACTTCAACTATTGATACGAATAAGACTATAGTGGTTGGTTCATAGGCAACCTCCTTTCTTCTTGTTACCATGATGGACTTCAACAACGCCTTATTTGTTGGAGCGAAGCTGTATTAAAAAAAGCCCCCTTTGCACTCAGCTTAACATCATGGTTTAAACTAGCGCGCGAACATCAGAAATTCAAGCGAAAAACCGACGAATTCCCTTTCATATGAATAAAAGAGACGAACGCCCGATAATACACTGAGTACAAGCCCGCTCAGGCGTAGAACAACGTCTTCTTCTATGCTCATATTTTCACTGCGCCTTCATGCAGTCGGTCGGTGGGGTCAGCGATCCTCTCACCCGCTGTTTTCGACACTCCCGGTGCGGCTACGAAATGGATCGGCCGTGATTGGGCCTATAATCCCCTGAAGGACTGTGTTACCTTCTCATCGCGGAGTGCCTTATTCTTATGGAGAACAAAGGTTTTGATGATGAGAGTTCTGAACGATTGAAGGTCAGGCATACAATTTTTCAGAACTCCTCACGGAAAGGAGCTGATATCATGTTAACGAGCGATCTTATTGCGATTGGCATTCTCGTCGTCTGCATTGTCCTGGCCATGTTCGGCGTGCTCAAGTGGCTTTTCCGCTTCCTCGCCGGCGTCGCGCTGGGCCTTCTGATTCTTTCAGTTATTGCCCTGCTGGCAAGCAATCCCCGGTTCGACCAGGCCAGCCGGGGCGCCTTCCGGGGCGGCAAAGTGATCCCGTATCTCAGGGCACAAGTGACCACCGTCGGCGAGTTCCTCAGTTCCACAGAAGACTGACGAAGGGGATGTAGTATTTGAGTCATCGGTCGATTCATGGTAAAATAGTACCGCGTTGTTGGGAAGTTCAAGACCGAGATGAACTATGACCGACGTAACACGGATTTTAAACGCCATCGAGAGCGGGGATGGTCGAGCCGCAGAGGAATTACTCCCCTTAGTTTATGAGGAATTACGTCTTTTAGCCGCACAGAAACTTTTTCACGAACGCCCCGGCCTGACGCTCCAGGCGACCGCCCTGGTCCACGAAGCGTACCTGCGTCTGGTCGGTTCTGAAAATCCGGGATGGGACTGCCGTGGTCACTTCTTTACCGCCGCGGCGGAAGCCATGCGGCGTATCCTCATCGAAGATGCCCGTCGGAAAAAAACTCAACGTCATGGCGGTCAACACAATCGAGTCCAACTGAATGACTCCCTGGCGAGTCAAAGTGGAACCATTGCCCCGGACGATCTATTAGCTTTGAATGATGCCTTGCAGAAGCTGGAGCGTGAAGATACGGCCAAAGCGGAACTGGTCAAGTTGCGATTTTTTGCCGGCTTAACGAGCGAACAGGCGGCCCAGGCTCTCGGCATTTCTCATGCCACTGCAGAGCGGTACTGGGCCTATGCCCGCTCTTGGCTACGTCTGGAAGTCATGGGCAACGATACCTGATGCGGCGAAGACTTTCCTGCTGCAAACTCGAAATTCGAATATCGAAATCCGAAATTCTAAAT
>CAZDAF010000500.1:0-2097 GCA_964503115.1 uncultured bacterium | reverse complement strand
ATATGGCGATGGACATTGAGGTGTACAAGAGCAAGGGCCGGTCAGGAACCGCTGTACCTGTAAGGGCATAGGGTGATGTGGGAGGACGGGGGGCGTTAACCCCCCTATCCCGGTGAATTTTCTGCAAGGATTCCTGATATTTCTTACAGCGCAGATACAGTTAAGAAATTCGAGGGTTATTTTTTCTTGCCGGGTTTTATTCCGTGAGCTTCGGCGTCCCAAGTATCCTCGGTGACACCGATCTCTTGCATTTTCTTCTTTATTACCCTGTGTGTTTCGGTTTTGGGCAACTCGTCCATTACACGCACATAACGCGGGATGGCAAAGTATGCGAGTTTGTCTTCGAGAAACTCGATTAGTTCCTTCGGGTCCAGCGTTTTTCCCTCCACCAGCACCGCGCTGGTCATGATGTCGTCTTCGCCGAGTTCTGCCGGCACTGCATACACGGCACATTCCTGCACGGAAGGATGCTTGAGTATTTCGAGCTCGACCTCGTAAGTGCTTACGTTTTCACCACGGCGTCGCATGGTTTCGGTATCCCTGCCGACAAAGTAAAGGTATCCCTTTTCATCCTGATACACATAATCTCCGGTATGCAGCCACCCGTCTTTGACCTTTTTGTTCGATGCTTCCGGGTTTTTGAAGTACTCGACTCCTCTGGATTTTTCCGATTTTTCTTTTTTTCGCTTTCCGTCTCCAACCTTTGTAATAAGTTCTCCCGGGGTACCGACAGGCACATCGTTACCCTTTTCATCCACCACACGCACTTTTATGCCCATTGGCTTGCCGATTGACCCCTGCGGCCCGTTACCAATGTTCATGATGAGCGCACCGGCGCCATCGACTGCGCCGTAAGCCTCCCAGATAGTCACCCCGAATCGTTCCTGGAACTTCGGCCAGATGTCCGCCGGACAAGCACTGGTGATTATCAGCCGGACTCGATGATCGCGATCGTTAGGTTTCGGCGGTTGTTTCATCAATATGGGGATCATGGCCCCCAGGAGATTGAAGGTGGTGGCGCCGAAATATCGCACCTCGTCCCAGAACCCTCTGGCGCTGAATTTCTGACCCAGGGCTATGGTTCCTCCAATCGCCAGCGCCGCCAGAGTCGTTATGAACAATGCGTTGGCGTGAAATAGCGGCAGGCATGTGTACATCACGTCGCTTGGTTTCCAGACCGTCCGTGCGAAAACCTCGGCAAGACCCATTGTCGGGTCGCCTTGGCGGTACACCACGCCTTTCGGTAGCCCGGTGGTGCCCGACGTGTACATAAGCACCGACAGCTCGCCTTCGGTAGGACGTTCGGAGGGGCGCGATGCCGGCAAATCTTCCGAGTAAAATTCGTCGAGGCTTATGGTTCCGTCGGGCAGTTTGTAATCTTCAGCCGCATCGAGAGTGTCGACTATTACCAGTTCTATGTTGGGCGTATCGTCCTTTACTTTTTCGAAAATTTCATAAAAACTGTGATGTATGACCAGATACTTGATCTCCGAATGCGTCAATATATGCACCAGTTGTCTGCCTCGAAGCGCCGTGTTGGTAGGAACAGTGTACATCCCTATCTTTTGCGAACCGAAAAAGACATCCAGAAAGCGAGGCGAGTTGACCGTCATTATGGAGATGCCTTCTCCCGGCTTCATGCCGCGCTTTACCATACCCTGAGCGACGCGGTTCGAATTACGATCCAAATCGTTAAAAGTGAGCGACTGCTTGCGGAAAAGAAGGGCTGTCCTTTCCCCGAATTTGCGCGTTTTTTCCTCGAGTTGATTGCCGAAGTAGAATTTATATGCCGGTGAGAAGGTCTTTTCGCGGCGTGATTGGCTGATGGTTTGCCATAGAGTGCCCCTTTCCCTTTCCATCTTAACGAAATTTCTCAACATTTTTAATCCGAGAACAACGGGATGCATGACCTTTTCTCCTTTATTTGTCTAGAAATATATTTGTTTAGAAATATTACCTACAAGTGTGGCGCGCAATGAGTTACGCCCCTCTTTTCGTTAAAAAATCTCGAGGCCGGGAATGTCCCGGGCCATAAAGTGCTTGAACATATGCAGCCGGTTGAGTTGGTTTGTGCCCTCGTAAATATGGGTCAGTTTG
>CAZDAF010000499.1:0-2134 GCA_964503115.1 uncultured bacterium | reverse complement strand
TTTTTTGGCAAAAAATCACCTTGTCGCCTCTCCTCGATATCCGGCCACTGATCCTCCAAAAACATTTCGCGAACGCCTCTGTTGCTTCGGGGTTCGAGGGACGCAAAATCTTGAGCAATCGTAAAACGCCGTTCTCGAAATCGTTGCCCCTGTGCATTATAGGCCGCGCATATCAAAAAATTCATACGATTGTATTGTATCCGCTTGTGATAAACGCGCTCCGAAACTGGAAATATTTCGACGTTGCCCCATGTTTGTTCCGCGAAATATGCAATCGTTTTTCCGTCGGTATTGGCGGCGGTGTTCATATCTTTTCCGCCAGTGATCAATACCGGCGTGCCGAAATGCGTTTTCAATTCTTGGAAAGCCCGCGAAGCGTCGGCATCGTCCACCGGGCACAAATCGGCAACCGCAACCCATACCGGTTCGCGGAACAGCTCTCGGCCTAGATAATGCGCCTGTCGTTGTTGCACGACCACATAAGAGCCTGTGGCACTTCCGAAATCGCAAAACAACCACCATGGTTTCAGCGGGTCAAATGATTTGTGGATCGTGTCCAAATTTCCGTGAGGCCATGGTTTGTCGAGGTCAACCGTTTTCCATATTCGCCCTTCAAGCGCTATTAGCTCGGCGTCCAACTCGCGCCGCGCCTGGTCCTCACTCATATTGCGCCGCTGGCGAGTTTCGTAAGTCGGGTCATGCAATCGCAGATAGAAATTATCCCGCGTGCGTCCCTTGAATATCTTATTCCCGCCGCGCTTAAGGAACCGACTGTAAGGCCCGATTATCGGCGTAGTCAAAGTCAAATAAAATCGGACATCAACAGCAGTATCTGAACGGATACGAGCAAATGTGTTGATGTACTGCTGTAAATCAAATTCCTCGGCAGTTTCATCGTCAATCACAACCGTGAATTCAATTCCCTTGAATTTACCGCGCCGTCTCGATCTCGATCCAGTGATAACCCGTGGACGATAATTCAGATATGCCCCGTTCCACCATTCAATACGATGTTTGCCGATATTGTGACGATACAGCTCTTCGGGAACGTACTTTTCCCACTTCGGCAAAAAAATATCATTCACGCGATCCCAGTCCGGCTCCAAAAAAAGCACCCGCTGATTCGGGCTAAGGTTGAGCACTTGAGCCGCTATCTGTATTCCTAGGACCGTCTTTCCGAATCCCAGCCCGCAACAGAGATCAACGGCTTTGGGTTCCGGGTCGGGCCGCAAACAATATTCGTAAATCTCGCGATATTTTCCGAGCGGTCTGTGTAGCCCGTTGAAGGCTAATTTCTTCACGCTTCGCCGGTTACTACATGTGAAGCTTTAGAAGCAGCGAAATCCTCGTTTTGAAGTCGCTGAAACTCTTTTTCGAGTTCGGGATCATAGTTCCAGCCGACGATCATCTCAGAGTCATCCTCGCCGACTAGCCTAGCCGTCCTTTGAAGATCGATCATCTCCAAGCGTGCGCGTTCTAACTGGAACGATATCGCCCCGGTCCCCTTGGCAACGCCGGTTACGACAGTCTGCTTCCAGAGATACAGCAAGCCGTCGTAAATTTCGTTGAGCAATTGCAATCGCTTTTTGTTGGACAGCGGTTTCTTGCCTGTGCGATCCCTTTTTTCCGCCAGCTCGGTCACGCGAGCTTTGATGTCGTTGTAGTCTTTTCTGGCCATGAGCTTTTTCTCCTGCGGGCCTAGGTGTTTTTAACTCTTTGGTCATTTTCCTTGCCAAGTGCCTGAAATTCTTATATTATCCTTAATTAAGGAGGTATATATGAATAAAACAAAAATCACCTGGACAGATGAATCATGGAACCCAGTGACAGGCTGTAAACACAAATGCTCGTACTGCTATGCCCGTCGTATGTCTGCACGTTTCGGCCGATCCTGGGAACCACAGATTCATCCAGAACGGCTAGAACAGCCGTTAAAAAACAAAAAGCCAAAAAAAATATTTGTCGGTTCTATGGCTGATTTATTTGGCAACTGGGTGCCTGACGACTGGATAATGGAGGTGCTAAATATAGTCGAGCAGTGTCCCGAAAAAACCTTTATCTTTTTAACTAAAAATCCCGAGCGTATGGTTGATATACCCTGGCCATCAAACGCCTGGATCGGAGCATCGACGGT
>CAZDAF010000498.1:0-2143 GCA_964503115.1 uncultured bacterium | reverse complement strand
TTTTCCAATCCTTTTTTCTTTTTCCGGCATGGCATTTCCTCCTTATTAGTGCGGAGTTATTAGTGCGAAGTTGAAAATGCGTCGATTGCTTCGTACTTCGCTTTTCGTGCTATTCACTTATAGTGGGTTATGTACCACAAACAGAGCGCCTCGTCAATCTTTCAAACATAAATTCTTCGCCGGACACAATCCACGAAAAAAAGTTTTGTTCGGGTTTTTAACGGTGACCGGCTGTGGTATACTACTAGAAGCTCGTACGGGCCCATGTTATTATGGTTTGCCATATGAATCGTCCTATACGCAAGATATTGCTCATATACCCGCCTGTGACCTACAGCGTGCAGAGCGCGAAGCAGAGTTGCCCGCCGCTGGGAGTGGCGTATCTGGCGGCGGCGGTGCGGGATATCACCGATGTAAAAGTACTTGACGCGGCTGTCGAGGGTTACGGGCACGAGGAGAGAATCAGCCCGAGCTTGATGCGATACGGCCTGTCCATATCCGAGATCGCGCGAAGGGTCGAGGAGTTTAAGCCCGATGCGGTAGGCATATCTTGCATTTTTTCAAGCCAATTCCCGACTGTTGTTGAAATTGCTTCTGCGGTCAAGCGAATCGACCCGGAAATATTGACCTTGACGGGTGGCACGCACCCGACTTTTATGCCCGAACGCTCGATGAAAATGGCTCCCGACCTGGACGTTATCGTCCGCAATGAAGGTGAGCAAACTTTGCGTCGTATCGTCGAAGCCTCCCAAAACAACGGCGACCGGCGATCGATAAACGGTATTGTCTATCGCTCGGATGGGGAGGTGAAAGTCAATCCTCCCGTCGAACTGGTTCGAGATCTTGATTCTTTGCCCTTTCCGGCGCGCGACCTGTTGCCCATGGATAAATACTTTGCGCTCGACCTGCCGATGGGCATAGTAAATCGCCGGTCGCCATGGGCGAGCATTATCACCAGCCGTGGATGCCCGTCGAAATGTTCTTTCTGCTCGAGTACCAATTTCTGGGGATACTGTTACCGCACTCGCAAGCCCGAAGCGGTGCTCGATGAAATTGAGGATTTGACGGATCGTTTCGGAGTGAAAGAGATAAAATTCTTCGATGATAATCTGGGCGCGCATCTTGGCCGCGCAAAAGCCATATTCAAAGGCATTATCGACCGTGGTATGGACATTACATGGAACACCCCCAACGGTATAGGTATTCACAATCTTGATTACGAAATCATCGACATAATGAAACGGAGCGGGTGCTATGAGTTAACGCTTGCGGTCGAGTCCGGCGATCCGTACGTGTTGAAAAACATCATTCACAAGCCGTTCAAACTCGATAAGGCCCTCGAGGTATCGCGTATATTGCGCAGAATGAAACTCGGCACTTACGGTTTTTTCATCATCGGCTTCCCCGGCGAAACGAAGGAACAGATTCTCAACACTATAAAATTCGCGCGTAAACTTAATCTGGATCGCATCAGCGTCTTTGTGGCAAACCCGCTGCCGGGCACGGAAATATTCGATATTTCACAAGCAAAAGGATACATCGACGAGGATTTTCCCTTCGAGGAGGCCGATTACTTCAACGCCCGGTTCGATACTCCCGAATGGAGCGGCAAGTGGCTTGAAAAAACACGTAAGAAATTTTTCTGGAACTACAACTTCAGCCTTTTAATTCGCGATCCCGTCCGATTCTTCAGAGTCTACCGGCCTGTAATGACCCAGCGACCCATCCCCATCCTAAAACTTGCAATCTCGCGATTTTTGGCAGGTTAGCTTATTGAACCTATGCTTTCGGCGCCCGTATGATGCTACCAGTTGGGAGGTGTGAAAGACAATGGTGGAGTACACAACTTCAATCGTGACATTCATTGATATTCTCGGGTTTCGAGAGTTTGTTGAAGAAAATATATCTAATCCTACCAAGGTGAAGAAGGTACTGGAAATATTTTATCGTGTTAATAAACCGGTCTCAGCTTTGCCTATAAAGCCAAAAGTCATAGTTTTTTCTGATTCAGTAGTTAGAATAATTAACATCTACAGGGAAAGCAATAAGAAAATCCAGACTGACACTCTTTACCAAGAAATCTTAAATTTGGCTTGGATTCAAGGTCATTTATTCTTAGAACTGGAAGGTACTTTGGTTGAGA
>CAZDAF010000497.1:0-2157 GCA_964503115.1 uncultured bacterium | reverse complement strand
ACCTCGGCCCCGACGACACGCTTATAGTGATGAGCGATCACGGTTTCGGACCTTTCAACCGTAAGTTCAACCTGAACACCTGGCTGTTGGAAAACGGTTACCTCGCGTTGCTCGACCCCGACGGCCAGGATACCGTCGAATACCTTTACGGGGTGGATTGGAGCCGCACTCGCGCTTATGGGTTGGGTATCAACGCTGTGTACCTCAACCTGAGAGGCCGCGAAACCGAAGGCATCGTCGAAGAATCGGAGGCTGAAGGGCTGATTCGCGAAATCGCAGCCAAACTTGACGAAGTAACGGACCCGAAAACAGGCAAGAAACCGATACGTAAGGCATATATATCCAAAGATGTTTTCACCGGGCCGTTCGTAAATCTCGCGCCGGACATAATCGTGGGCTATCGTCGCGGATACCGTGGCAGCGACGATACGGCGCTGGGACGTTTCCCGAGCAAGGTGTTCGGCGACAACACCGACACCTGGAGCGGCGATCATTGTATCGATCCTTACGAGGTGCCGGGGATATTGCTCAGCAACAGGAAAATAAACCCGGAAATGCCGCGCCTTTACGACCTGACGACAACCGTGCTAAAGGAATACGGTATCGAGCCGCCGCGTGATATGATCGGGAAACCCGTGTGGTGAAAGGAGGAACAGCTATGCCCAAGATAAAGCTCGATAAGGATTTATACTCACGCGTCAAGAAGTTCACCGAACTCGCCGGGTACAGCTCGGTCGATGAGTTCGTAATTCACGCTCTCGAAAAAGAGCTTGCTCAACTCGAAGGCGCCGAAGACGAGGAGGAAATCAAAAAACGCCTCCAGGGGCTTGGCTATATATCGTGATGAAGGGGCTTTATGACTGCGATTATTAACATACTCCACCGCGCATTCGACTTGTTCTTCGTGCCGTTTGCGCGTCTTGATCCTTTCTGGGGCATGCTTGCGGTAAGCGCGGTTACCGGCGTGCTGATGCTGATAGTGTACAAGTATACCTCGAACCAGGCGGCTATCGCCCGCGTCAAGGACATTATCAAAGCGCATCTGTTGGAGGCATGGATATACCGCGAGGACGTCGGGTTGATGCTGCGGGCTCAAGTAGCGGTACTGCGCGCCAACATGAAGTACATAGCGCTTAACTTGCAGCCGCTTCTGGTGATGATAGTGCCGGTTTTGTTCATTTTGGTGAGCCTTAATTTTCGCTACGGCACGCGGCCGTTGGAGGTTGGTGAAGAAATCGTAGTGAAAACATTCCGCAAAACCGCAGTAACTGCCGACAAAATGGACGAACGCCTCGAAACGCCCGACGGCGTCGAGGTGTTGACTCCGGGAGTTCGCATCGAAGAGCGCGGCGAGGTCGGTTGGAGAGTCCGAATACTGAAAAAGGGAGCATATACCGTCACGGTGCTTGCCGGGGGGCGTGAGTATACCATACGGCTGGTTGCCGGCAGCTTCGGCACGCGGGTGGCGTCGCGTAGATACGCATCGATTGGAGGCGCTTTCTTTTATCCGGGCGAACCGGCGCTTCCTTCGGATGGAGTTCTCAGCCGTATCGAGATAAATTATCCCACACTGTCACCGGCCATACCCGGCACGAAGTGGAGACCGCACTGGTTGATACAATACTTCGTACTATCCCTGATTTTCGGCCTGGCCCTCAGGGGACCGTTCAAAGTCGAGATTTAGCCCCGGGCCGTTACGGTAACATTAATTCTTTTTACTTTTAATTTCTTCCACCAGGGAATCCAGCAGTCCGTGTACCGCTTCGACGATCCTCGAGTAGCAAGTCCTGTAAGTCATCGGACCTTGGCCTATGGGGTCCGGTATTTCATTGCCCCACGCACCGCCGGAACCAAAAGACCCAAGATACAAGATGCGATCCTCGACATCGGGACGCAGCCTCAATATCGCCTGCCGATGCCCTTCTTCCATAATCACGATTTTGTCCGACTCTTCCAGTGTCTCAGCGGTGAGCATTCGGGTCGAGTGGTCATGGAGGTCAATGCCCATTTGCAAGGCCATATTGATTATGTTCTCGGGCGCAGGCTCACCGCCTATTGCGATGGTACCCGCAGAGGCGACCTCAATTCCCTCGATTCCGTCTTGTTCGATCAACTTTTTCAGCACCGCCTCCGCAAATGGAGAGCGACACAGGTTGC
>CAZDAF010000496.1:0-2169 GCA_964503115.1 uncultured bacterium | reverse complement strand
AAAAAGGTCAAGCAAGATTTTATTTGGATGTTTTTTTTGATATAATAAAAGCAAAGAAGCCCGCCTTCCCGTTGCCGAAAAAGGCGGGCACTGGTAATTTTCCCCGATATTTCTTTAAAACTTTGTAATTACGCCCAGACCATAACCGCTGCCGTCAGTCTCAGTTGTTACAATCCTATTTTTACCCAAACTCATTATTCCGTGCCAAGATGGATCTCCCACTTTTGAGACGATACCGTCGTTCGCTACGGTCAGGGTCACAGGATTAAAGTCCGAACATCCGGCAGCGCTCCACGTTCTAGTCCATTCAAGACAGGAAAGAGTGCCAGCGGCGTCGACTTGGAACTTCAAACGTGACCACCCAGAGTACCCGGAATCGCCTGAAAGCACGCCGTGTGCTATCCATGTGCCTTCGAGGTCGGCAGTCGAGAAAGTTATCCCGTTCATTCTCGCTCCGACGATAAAATCAAGTTCTCCGCCACTGTTCATAGTGGCAACGAAGGTGTTTTTGTCAGAACTCATGATTCCATGTAAGCTCGGAATGTTGGCGCCGGTGATAATTCCGTCCGCAGACACTGAGCAAATGCCCCAGCCCGGACAAGTCGGATTACCGTCACTGTCCAGACTCGACAGACAATTATAATTGCCTGTTCCATCAAATTCTGTTTTAGCATAACCCCAACCCAACCAATCGGGCGCATCGCCAGCAGCGACAAACTTCAACATCCAAGTCCCCTGAAGATCGGAAGTTGAAAAGGATGTTCCTTCCATCTTGATCATAATCCCCAAACTGTAAGCCCCTCCGCCGTCGGTATAAGTGAAGGCGACTTGATTCTTTGCCGCGTTCATCGTGCCGGAAAAGTCCGGCCACACCGCCGGAATCGTAACAGTGCCGTCAGATGAAACCGAATATCCCGAAAAATTTCTCGTTGAGCAATCGGTGCTACCGCTGTTGTTGAGGTGTGCCAGACAAGTGGAGTTCCCGGAATCGTCGAAACTCGATTTCATGTGAGACCAAAACAAAAATTGCCCCGGCGCATCCCCAGCCCCAATCGAGTGTGTATACCATGTGCCCTGTAAGTCCGCGGTGGTAAATCCGCCGTTTCCTCCCAGGTTAACAATAACAGTACTGATATTGTCGACGACTACGTTCTCTACGCTCTCTGTAGTGAAATTCATCATTAGCGATGTGGGATTGCCGAGTTTCTGGAGGTCTATTTCGAATTCAATAACGCTTACTGCTGCGCATCCCGGTACAGTACTAATCGCATGATTAGAGCCAGTATCATCGGGGCCGCCGACAAGCCATTTTGTGTTCATCACCTCATCGTTGGAGACATGAATGCTTTCATTCTCGTCACTACAGCCGTAATCTCCGTTCCGGTCGAAATAAATGATGTAGCTTGTGCCGGGATCATAGCCTCCAACGATAACCGCTTGCGCATATAACACATTTCCATCGGCTGAAAGCGCGAAATAGACCTTTTCTATCCCTGCGTTATTGGTGTTGATTCCGTCGGCGGTGTCGTCAATTTCTGTGAGTCCGTCAGTTTCGTTGCCACCGGTATTTTGTCCATCAATGGTAAGAGTTCCCGTTGCAGGCGTAATGGTGTGCCAGTTAAAAGAACCTTCCAGCAGAAGAGTCATATTCTCCAAAGCCCAACCTGCAGGAAAAGGAGGGTCATATGTGATATTAGTAAGAGTAAGTACATCGTCATTGAGGTCGTAGTCGGCTGTCATGGTTCTCGTAATGCCGTCACCGGTACCCGACATAACGAGCTTACCGCTATCGATGACCCAGGTCGCATTTTGCCACATATAGCATGGATAAGGGTCATTGCAGAAGGCACCTTGAGCAAGTAAAGCTCCATCATTCTGAAAGGTAAACTTAAATCCCATTCCATGCATAATGGTGTTATCAGGGTCGGTATACCACGTTCCTACAATGTTTGCACCATTGCCGTTACCGCCAGTTCCTCCATCATCTCCGCCTCCACCGCCGCTGCTCCCGCAAGCCGAAAACGCTAAAACCAACGCGAGAAAAACAGCGGCTAACCACGTGCTACTCACTTTCATGATTCTCCTCCTTTTTCAGCTGATTAAATCGGCCAGTTTAAAATACGGCCTAATTATGTTGCAATTTGTGTTTTACAAATCTAACTGTTAAGC
>CAZDAF010000495.1:0-2181 GCA_964503115.1 uncultured bacterium | reverse complement strand
ACCGCCGACACGCGGATTTTCAGTCCGCTGCTCTACCGACTGAGCTACCTGGGCATTGATGGGGATAGTTTCCCCTCGAACATTGATATGTTTCTGATATACTAACATCCCCTTATTCTGCGTGCAAGTGCTGTTGATTATTATCGGGTCGGCCTCAAGCCTGAAGGGGGTATATTTATGGGGTATGGCCTTTATCTGTTATCGTTCAAGACGTTTCTGTAAGCCAGCTCCGCAGCGCCGACGGCGGCGGACAGTTTACCCAGTTTTGGCGCAACGATTTTTACGGCCTTTACGGCAGTGGGAACCGCGCGCTTTTTTACATAAGATCGAGCGAAATCCCGTAGTTGCGGTATGCCGTCGAGTATGCCACCGCCCAGCACCAATATATCGGGGTTGAGCAGATCGACGTAATTGTGACATACTGCGCCTATGGCCAGTTCGGCGTCGCGCCATAGCCTTTTTGCAAGCGGGTCGCCTTCTTTTGCGGCCTTATATATGACGTTAGCGGGAATATGGTCGAGATTTCCGTCTACGAGGTCGGTTATTCGGCTTTTAGTGCCGCGCCGAATAGCTCGTCCGGCTCGCAAGCACAGGTTCCTGCCTCCCGCATAAGCTTCGGCGCATCCTTTTTGTCCGCATTGGCACGGAGCCCCGTTCGTTTTGAAGTGAGTATGCCCGACTTCTCCCGCGCATCCTGCCGACCCGCGATAAAGCTCGCCGTTGATGATAATGCCCGACCCGATGCCCGTACCGACGAATATGCACACCATATTAGTTGCTCCGCCACCTGCTCCCAGCGAGAATTCTCCCCATGCGGCAGCCTGAACGTCATTCACTATCGTCACCGGCTTTTCAGTAGACCTCTCGATCATGCTGCGCACCGGAATTCTGTCCCATTTAAAGTTCGGGGGATCCAGCACATCACCCGTACGGGCTTCGACCTGACCAGCGCAACCTACCCCAATTGCGGCCAATTCCTTAATGTTTTTACCGGCTTTCGAACATGCAGCGCGCAATGCGCCCATAACGGACTCCAACAAATCCGCCTGCGTCAGGTCAGGTTTTTCGTTGCCGCTAAGTCGTCTTCCACGGCCTGTCACCCGAAAGCCCTTTTCGAGGATAACCGCCTGAATTTTTGTTCCGCCTATGTCTATCCCCGCCGTTAGTATCTTTTTACTCATCTGTTTTCTCCGTGATTTCTACAAAATGAGACAAAATTGTCGCTATATTTGACAAAATTGAGAACACATTTGACGAAATTGGGAAAAATTTCTTTAGTTTCTGCCGGGTGTTCTTGCTAAGTACCTGGAAATAAACCTTTTTGTTCTTTTTTTGAAACCCGGCACCAACTTTGCATATCTAAAAGAGCATGAAAGCAAGTTGAATGGTGGGGTTACCTTTCTTCGCCCACAATTCAACTCCCCTCGAAAATGAGATGGCTACGGAGAATAGTAGAATTCCTCCAAACAATAAGCCCGGAATCAATAGCCCGGCGCGCCGGTCGACATCTGACCGAATACTAAAAACGTCGGTTACCGAAAACATCCGGGTGATTCCGTAGTTATATCTCATTCCTCCAACACCCCCTTTTCCCAGGCCCCATTCCCCCGTGGGGCCTATTTTTTATCTATAAGTTAGCATTCCTCACGTCCTTTTTACAAGGCCCGCAAGTATAGAGCTATTTGTGCTGTAGCGTTTTCCCCGAATCTTCAAATCAAATAGGCACGAAAAAAAGAAATAATCAAAGAAAGGAGAAGAAAGGAGACAAAATATAGAGGGGCTCCATTGACACGACCATTCTCATAAACAGGCCAACCGCGAAATGTTGTATGGGCGCATGCAGTGTGCCACTATAAAGCATCATCGTTATACCTTATTCAAGATCGAAAATTGACAAGAGATTTTAATTCCAGTTAAAATGGAATTCCGGGTCATTAGGGTTAAAAACCTGAAAAGAAGGGGAGTCAGGTATTGTGTTTCCCGAATCAGAGGATAATATCTTTACGGAAGGCTAAGAACACTCAATATGGGAGGAAAAAATGGAACATGAAGAGAACCTTAATGAAAACGTTTTATTCGAGGCGGACAAGGATGTCGCCCGGATTACCCTGAACCGGCCCGAACAGCGAAATGCTCTAACCATGGCAATGTCGGACTGTTTGGTGAAAACATTCGAAACTT
>CAZDAF010000494.1:0-2195 GCA_964503115.1 uncultured bacterium | reverse complement strand
AGTGTCTCGAAGGGCACGGGCAACTTAATCGCATATAGAATCGCTCAATTTAGGTTATAGGCACTGTTCACACTGATATAAAATCTTGCCGTTCATTTCCCAATGCAAATTGGAATAATGGTTTATCTGAAGGGAACACCTTTTCCCGGAAGTTGTCTATTTTCTTATAATTCGAAATCAATTCATACCAAGCTACCCGGGTAGAACGATAACCACCTAACCTTTTCGCTTTCCGCGAAGTATCAAAAGGGAGAAAAACATGGAACTGAGGAAAATACGATGGTCTGCAATCAGGGCTGCAGTAATCGTCGGCGCGTTGGTCGGCATCATGGCGGCGCCGGGTTGTCAGCAGATGCTCATGGATACGGCCGACGGCAGACGAGCATCTGAAGAGACACCTATAACTGCGAGCCCTCCTTCGAAGCAAGACAAGAAAAAAACGGGGGCATTGGCATACAACAACGGCTCTCCGGCATCGGTCCCGTCGTCCCCGTCGGTGACGGCGCGTGAGAAATCGAAAGATCGATACGGATATTTCCCTCCCGCGCACGGCGGCACGACGCCCCCCAACGCGGCGGCTTACGACGCGATGTTTTTTGAAACTCACGGCGTCAATCCGTTTATCGATACCGAAGACAACCGTCTGAGCACATTCGCCATCGATGTCGACACCGCCAGTTACACCGTATCGCGTAATTATATCTTTCGCGGCAACCTCCCGCCGAAGGAAGCCGTGCGCGTCGAGGAGTTCGTAAATTACTTCAAATACGACTATCCCGCGCCGGACGGGGACGCTTTCAGCATCCACATGGAAGGCGCCCCGAGCAGGTTCGGCGGCGCCAATTACAAGCTGCTCCGCATCGGCATCAAGGGTAAAAATATCCGGGTCGAAAACCGCAAGGACGCCATCCTGACTTTTGTGATAGACGTTTCGGGCAGCATGGCTCGCGAAAACCGCCTCGGCCTGGTCAAAAAATCCCTGCGGCTGCTCGTGGATCAGTTGCGCGAGGGCGATCAGGTAGCCATCGTGGTTTATGGGTCGCGAGGCCGCGTGATCATGGAGCATAAAGGCATCGAGCGAAAAAGCGACATACTCAGGGCCATCGAGATGCTTCGCCCCGAAGGCGCAACCAACGCAGACGAGGGGCTCGAGTTGGGATACGAACTCGCGGACGAAGCTTTCGAGCGCGGCGCTATCAACCGCATAATCCTCTGCTCGGACGGAGTCGCCAATATGGGCGAGACGGGCGCCGAGGGAATACTCAAAAAAATCGAAAGACACGCCAAAAAGGGCATAACGCTGACTGCCGTCGGTTTCGGAATAAGCAACTACAACGATGTACTGATGGAAAAACTCGCCGACAAGGGCGACGGGAACTACGCGTACGTCGATAACCTCAGCGAAGCCCGGCGCGTGTTCGTCGAAAACCTGACCGGCACTCTGCAGGTCATCGCCAAGGACGTGAAAATTCAGGTGGAATTTAACGCAGACGTCGTGGCGAGGTACCGGCTGCTGGGTTACGAAAACCGCGACATCAAGGACGAAGATTTCCGCAACGACAAGGTGGACGCCGGTGAGATAGGCGCCGGGCACCAGGTCACGGCACTGTATGAGATCAAGCTGCACAAAAAGATCGAAAGCGGCAACGTGGCGACCGTTCGGGTAAGGTACAAAAATCCGGACCATCAGAACGAAGTCAACGAGGTCAGCAGGAAATTCAAGTTGAGCCGCTTGGCGGAATCGTTCGACAGCGCTACCCCGAGCTTCAGGCTCGCCGCCGCCGTCGCGGAACTCGCCGAGATACTGCGCAAGAGCTATTGGGCAAAGGACGGCGAGCTGCCGGCGGTGATGGATGTGGCACAATCGCTGCCGAGAGAATACCGCAAAAAATCCGAAGTCATCGAATTCATGGACTTGGTCGGCAAAGCAACGAAACTCCGGGATACGGAATCGAGCAATTAGTCCGGATTACTCAGAATTACCCCGGCCCGCGTTCCTGAGGATTCCCGTACGGGATGTCCCGAAAGGGGCGTGGGCCGCTCTAACATTACCCTTTGAAACATACCTCAGGCGACCCGTACGGATTGCCATCCCGGCGGCATCCGGCAGTGTTTAAAGAGTTGAAACCCAAATGTTTTAATATTATCTTAATAATAATTCGGGGAGGATTTAAAAATGCTATGGAAATTATTTA
>CAZDAF010000493.1:0-2198 GCA_964503115.1 uncultured bacterium | reverse complement strand
GTTACACTATTATTGCAGAAGTGCGGTAATTCCAATCGCAAAATCCGGGTTTAATACCGTCTATCAATACTCCAATTACTGATTCTTGTTGCCCAGGTATCATGTCAGGAAAAAGTGGTAGTGTGAGAATAGATTCTTCTAAGCGTTCAGAGTTTAAATAATCAATAGATTTTGAAGTGTATTTGGAATAAAGGGGTTGTCGATGAAGAAGAGGAGAATAATGTACGCTTGCCTCAATATGTCTCTCTCTTAACCATAAAAAAAGCCAATTACGTAGTGATGATGGTGATATCTTAACTATATACATATGCCAAGCATTAACAAGCTCGACAGACAATTCTGGGATAATTATCTCCTCAAAATCTTTAAAAGCATTGTTATAATTCGTCGCTAATTCGGTTCGTTTAGTAATCATTTCCTTTAATCGTACTATTTGCGAACAACCTAACGCTCCTAAGATACCGGCAAGTCGCATGTACAGTTTTTCGATCCGTGTTGTTCCGATTCGCACTGAGAACCCCGTACGGGTGCCATGTTGGATTGACAGCCTTGGTGGTATGGGATACCTTTGCAATTGATTGATTATTGGAGGTGTTTTTTTCATGCGGCGATTGGTTGTTTTAATTGCAGCGGCGATGTTTGTTATAAGTTGCCAAAAGGGCGCCGGTTCGATAGCGAAGTATAAGGGGCCTCTTAAGGATATGGAAGCGGTTTTCAGCGGTTTGCAGGAGGCCGAGCAATCGTTGGGCAAGATGTATTTGGGCGAACTGCGGCTCGGGGTCGAAGGCAAGAGTTGCGGCGATATTGCCGGGTTGGAGAAGCTTGAGAAAGATTTGCTTGATGTCCGCGCCGATCTCGACCGGCTGAAACCTTCCGACATGCCCATGAATACGAGTACAATACAAACGGGTATTGACCCCGCCACATCGCAGCCGATTCTCGAAACCACAACCACCATCGATTGGGGGAAGGTCACCGGGGATAGTCAGAAGATGTGGGCGTATCTTCACGCATTCCACACCGGTCTTGCCGCCGCGTTAAAAACCGCCGAAGTGGCATGCCAATGCATCGAAAGCGGTGACAAGAAAAGCCTGGCTTGCAATATTATTTCCGTCCAAATATCGGGCGCCAGGCTAAACCTTGACCTCGAGTCGACAAAAACGTCTTATCTCATACCCGCCAAAGAGATGATAACACCTAAATAAGTGCGAATCGGAGCGTACTGAAGCGTAGCGAAAAGCTGCATGGGGCGTAAGTCCGTATGGAGTGGATCGAAGAACTGCATGGAGACTCGTCCGCGGTTCTCAGGGTGACATTGACTAGGGACTTTTTACGAAATTTTCATCTTGTAAATAAAAAATTGGGACAAAATGTTCCAAAGTATTGGGCGCTTTTGGCACGTATTTGCAAGTGACTATACCTCCAAGTGCGTCGTGAATGGGCATTTTTGCCGCTTTTCCAACCAGTTATGACCGCTGAATGAGTTTCAGTGTTTTTGGCATTTAGTTTGCAGTAATTAGAGTCGTCTTCAAGAGACCTTTGGTACGCTTGGGGACAAAGGGGCCCCAGACCCTTGATAAAAAAATACCCCCCACATCAGCCCTGAGACTGGGGTTCTCAGGGCAGAGTAAAAGAGCCCTCTTCCTTGGTTTAAGAGGGATGACATATAGAGTTGGAGAAGCTCAAATGTATCGCTCTCAATTTCACGTTCCGTCGCTCCCCACAAGGCAGGATTTCTCTCCCTCCCTTCCTGTCGAATTAGCGGCGGAATTTTCACCGGCCTTCCAACGGCCCTTTCCGTTCCCCCGGGAGGCGTAATGGAAGGCTTCTAACCCCCGCGATCCTTTTTAATAGGCCGGCTATTCCTCTGTTCCTTGGCCGGCCAAACCTCAAGCAGGGTCTTCGCCCGGGACCCTGCTTACTTTTTTGGAAAAAAACTATATACTACTCAAGGTCTTCCAAATATCCAGTGTCGCGTTTGATATTCGAAAGTCGCAGGATTTTTTTTCGACCGCTTGCCCCCAATAATATGACTCAAACGATAGCAGATATAAGTTTCATCGCTAATAATGAAAGATGAAAGCCGATGTTACATTTATCCTTTTTTTTCTCCGATTTCGCGCACGAGGTCGCGGTAGAATATCCAGTTATCGAGCGGCACGTCGGGCGGTATGAGGTGGTCGGTGCAGGGTATGTAT
>CAZDAF010000492.1:0-2213 GCA_964503115.1 uncultured bacterium | reverse complement strand
TAACTGATCTGCTCATCACGTTTCATAAAGTGATTTCTTTGATCTCATATTGTTCCGGCGCATCTTCCATCAATATCATCCGATAAGCGCCTTTTAGATTTTCTTCCAACTCTTCAATGGACTTCCACTGCGCCATTATTTCAGGGTGATCTAAAAGCTATCCCAGCCGGAACCGATCCTCTTTCCAGTAGATAATAGTCAAAATTCTATCCGTGGTAAATCATCCTATCTTAAACGGCTGAAACCCCATCAAATAGCACAGTAATTAAACTACATTTTTCACCCGACGATGTCAACTTCCGGTGGGTGGGTGCGACAACTTGTTGTCGGGGCGCCCTCAATGCGTTTACTCCATGTGTTTTATTTTCCGATAGATTTCACGACGGTGACCCACTCCCAGTATCTTTATCGGTTTTTTCCCTTGATCCACTGAGCTATTTCATTAAGAGCGTTTTTAAGTGGACGAGTCGGTTCGTTGAGTCGTTCCTGGGAAAGAGCAATATCCAAAAGGTCCTCCCGGAAATTCTTATCTTCAATCAACCTCATAACGACGGCGTCCCGTTCCCTTTTCGACAACGCTTTAAAAACCATTACGAACACTTCGGCAGTAGCTTCCGACTTAGTCATATCAAACCTTCCTTGTTCCGCAAAAATACCGAAATTCCAATATAAAATCAAATCACAGGGACGTACGCCCATACGTCCCCGCATCTACCTCACAATAACCGGCGTCAAGCCGCCGCACTGCTCCAAAAACTACCTCAGTAAGGTAAAACGACAGTTTCGCAACAGGCACTATCTCAGGACTTTCCGTTCTTTCGGTATTCGCAAGACGCCCTGATGAAGTCTCTATAAAGCGGGTGCGCATCGAGCGGCTTGCTCTTGTACTCGGGATGGAACTGGCACCCAATAAACCACGGATGATCGGGAAGCTCGATGATCTCGACCAGTTGCCCGTCGGGGCTCAGGCCCGAGAAGCGCATCCCCGCCTTTTCGAACTGGGCGCGATACTTGTTGTTGAACTCGAACCGGTGGCGGTGCCGCTCGGCCACCATATCCGCGCCGCCGTAAACTTGCCGCGCAAGGCTGCCTTCGGCCAGCTTGCAGGGATAAGCTCCCAACCTCATGGTGCCGCCCTTGTCGGTGACGTCTTTTTGGCTTTCCATCAGGTCTATCACCGGGTGGTTTGTGTCGGGCGTGAACTCGCTCGAATCCGAGTCTTCCCATCCCAGAACGTCGCGGGCGAATTCGACAACGGACATCTGCATTCCCAGGCATATTCCGAACAGCGGTACCTTTCGCGTGCGGGCATACTCGACGGCCTTGACCTTGCCGTTATGCCCGCGCTCCCCGAAGCCGCCGGGAACCAAAACTCCGTTCGTATTCTCGAGTATTTTCCGGGCGCCGTGCTTCTCGATCTCCTCGGCATCCACGAACTTCAAGTTCACTTTCACGTCGTTGGCAACGCCCGCGTGAGCGAGCGCTTCGTTGAGGCTTTTGTAGCTTTCGACCAACTGGACGTATTTACCCACGATGGCGATATTCACTTCGCCGGAAGGATTCTTGATACGGTCAAGGAGCTTTTCCCACTCTTCGAGCCTGGGGCCGGCGGTCCATATACCCAATTCCTTGAGCAACTTTTCGTCCAACCCCTCGCGGTGAAACATCAAGGGAACCTCGTAGACGCTGTCGACGTCCATGGCCGTTATGACGCCGTCGACCGGGATGTTGCAGAACAACCCTATTTTATCCTTGAGTGAATGGGGCAGCTTGCGGTCGCAACGACACAGCATAATATCGGGCTGAATACCGATCTCGCGCAGCTTCATAACGGAGTGTTGTGAAGGTTTGCTTTTCAGCTCTCCCGACGCCTTTATGTACGGCACCAGAGTCAAATGCACGTAGCAGACGTTCTCGCGGCCGAACTCGATACGCATCTGGCGCATAGCTTCCAAAAAAGGCAAACTCTCGATGTCGCCCACCGTGCCGCCGACCTCGACTATGCAAACATCGTAATCCTTGCTGGCCTTTTTCACACAATCCATTATTTCGTTCGTTATGTGCGGAATGACCTGTACCGTGCCGCCGAGGTATTCGCCGCGCCTTTCCTTGCTGATGACGCTATCGTATATCTGGCCTGTGGTGTAATTGTTGAAGCGGCTCATGACGGCGCGAGTGAAGCGCTCGTAATGGCCCAGGTCGAGGTCTGATTC
>CAZDAF010000491.1:0-2214 GCA_964503115.1 uncultured bacterium | reverse complement strand
CGAATCTTGTGGCAGGAGAACTCTGTCCATCGTCACGGTATCAATCCTATTATTGATCACTATGGTCTGTGTAGGAGTGCCGTCGCAACAAAATGGTGCGACCGACCGGCAGGAGATTTTCCGCCGGTTGGTCCAGAGCTACGTTCAGGCCGGGAAGGAAGAATACGATAAAGGCTACTTCGATCAAGCCGCCAAAACCTTCCAAATGGCTAAAGGGTACCAGGGGTACTTGACCGACGACGGGCGGGAGCAGTTAAGCGCGCTCCTGGAGAAAGCCCGGAAGGCGGTAACCCAAAGGAAACGAGCTTTGGAGACGTTCCAAACCGTCAACCAATTGATCAAAAAGGATCAGCTCGGTGAGGCCAAGAGCCATCTCGAGAGCCTTAAGGACAATGCTTTCCTGGCAAAGAAGGAACGCGCGCAAATTGCCGAGGTGCTCACGCAAATCAATCTCCAGATCGCCGAAGATAACGCACACACTGGCAAGAATAAGAGCCGAAAGCACCTGGCAACGGAGACATTGGATAAAATCGTAGAGGGTCTTCGGACACCCAATGAAACAAAGGGCGAGAGCAACGAACAAATCGCCGAGATTTATAAAAAGAGCATGAAACTCTACCGCTCCGGGCAGTTCGAAAAAGCGCGGGAAGGTCTCGTGAAAGTGGCGTCCAGTCGTTTAATCCCCCCGGCGATGAAAGAAACGATAGAGGGTTATCTAAAGGAAATCGACAAGGTTTTGTCCACACGAACCGTGAAAAAACCCTCGCAAGAAAAAACAGAAACCGTGATGCCCACGGACATGAAACCGAAAGTCGTCGAGCCGGAAGGTGCTCAACCGACACTGGCGGAACCGAAGCTCATGGAGTCCGAATCCGTGACCGCCGGGGCAAATGACTCGGAGAGTCCGGCAGAGCGGGATACAACCGAGTCGGCGGCGGCCCCCATTCCTTCACCGACAACCCAAGACGGAGAGACCTATATCGATCAGGTCGTCCGTACGAGAAATATCCTTCGGGATTATACCAAAACCGTTGTAAATAACGCCGTTGCAAAAGCGCGCAACCACATGAGCCAGGGTGATTTCGATCAGGCCAAGAAGACCATCGAAATGGCCCAATATACCGTCAGCCAAAATCAAATCCACCTCGGAGACGCCCTGTTTGACGACTATAGCGGCCAGCTCAACCTCGTCCAGGAAGAAGTGACTCAGAAACAAAAAGAGAAAGCTCAAGAGGACGCGGAAACAAAACGCACAGCGGCCGCAGAGGCCCAACGTAAATTCAGGGAGCAAATGGAAATCGACCGGCAAAACAGAATTGCCGAGTTGATGGAAAATGCCCGGACCTATCAGAAACAACAACGCTACGAGGCGGCCCTCGGTCAACTGGAGAGTCTTCTCGCATTAGATCCGCAACATGACGAGGCGCTCACGCTCAAGGAAGCCCTGGAGGATACGATCTTCTGGCGGAAACAATTAGCGATTGAGAAGGAATCCAATAAGCAGCGGGCGGAGCTTTTCTTGAAAGTCGATGAATCTCAAATTCCTCATGCCGAGGAAATGACGTATCCAAAGAATTGGCGTGAGATTATCGAGAAGCCCACGCGTCAGCCGGATAAACCCATCGGACTGGACCCGGAGGATGCCAATGTGTACGAACTCCTGGAGCAAAAAGTTGATTTATCCAACTTGAATCCCCAAACGGCTTTCTCCGACGTTATCACAGCTTTGGAACAATCCGTAACGCCCAATCTGCAAATCCAGCCCAACTGGAAGGATCTGCTTGAAATGGCGGAAGTCGAGCCGACGACCCCGGCCGGAATGGACCCGCTGACCGGCGTGAAAGTCCGCAAAGCGCTGGAACTGTTGCTGTCCGGTGTTTCGAGTGAATTTGCAGAACTTAACTACATCGTGGAAGATGGTGTGATCGAGATCGCAACCATCGATACACTTCCCGATAAAATGGTGACCCGCGTCTATGATATCACCGACATCGTCGGCACCCCCGCGAACTACGGTCAAATGGGCATGATGATGGGCATGATGAACATGATGCGAGGCATGAGCGGCATGGGCGCCCAGATCGGAAGCTACGACCTCGGCGGCGGTGGCGGTACTTCCGGCACCGGTACCGGTACAGGCGGCACGAGCGGCGGCTATGGCGGCGGCGGCATGAGCGGCGGCATGGGCGGCGGCATGGGCGGCGGCATGATGGG
>CAZDAF010000490.1:0-2216 GCA_964503115.1 uncultured bacterium | reverse complement strand
TTCTCGAACAGTGTTGGCGTCATCACGAAGAGCGCGAGAAAATGATCGAGGACGCGATAGATCACACACGGTATGGATGTGTCGTATGCGTCTTCGACACCACCGACCGGATTCAACACATGTTTATGAGGTACGACGACGAGAACCATCCTGCAAACCGTGACAAGGATACCGAAATCCACAAGAACGCCATTGACGATCTTTATCGCCGCTGTGACGAGATGATCGGCCGCATACGAGCCAAAATGGGCCCGAGGGACGTTCTCATCGTAATGAGCGACCACGGATTCAAAAGCTTCAGACGCGGTATTAACCTCAATTCATGGCTCCGCAAAGAAGGTTATCTCGCGCTTAAAGACGACAAGGAATCGAGCGGCGAATGGTTTGCAAACGTCGATTGGAACCGCACGCGCGCTTATGCACTCGGCCTGGCGGGAATTTTCATTAACAAGCAGGGTCGGGAGGCCAAGGGGATAGTCTCTCCCGACGATGCGGAACCGCTGGCTCGCGAAATCGCATCGAAAGTCGAGTCGCTTACCGATCCGGAAACGGATAAGAGGGCGGTTATAAAGTCTTATGTTGCACGCGATATTTACTCGGGACCTTATTTGGATAACGCGCCCGACATCGTCGTCGGCTATGCGGACGGATACCGCGCAAGCTGGGACGGCGTCACCGGCTATGTGAACGACACGGTATTCGAAGACAACACCAAAAGCTGGAGCGGCGATCATTGCATCGATCCGTCGCTGGTGCCGGGGAGCTTTTTTTGCAACAGACCGGTCGATGCAAAAGGCATCAGGATGATCGACATTGCGCCGACCGTGTTGAGTCTGTTCGGAGTCAAAAAACCGCCGTACATGGATGGGAAAGCTGTCGGCGTGGAGACCGGATCGGGGATAAACAGCGATGAGTAAGGTGCAAAGGGCTGCAATACTTTTCCTACTATTGCCAACAGTTGCAATGGTAGGAATGCTTGGAGTCTCATGCGACAGGCCGAACCCGCGCGCCAGGCACAAGGTGCTCATACTCGGCATCGACGGTATGGATTATCACATTACTTGGGATTTGATAAAGAAGGGCAAGTTGCCCAATTTCGGCAAGCTTGCGCAAGACGGTGGGTTTGCGCCGTTGCTATCGAGCATACCTGCGCAAAGCCCCGTCGCGTGGTCGAATTTCATCACCGGCAAGAATCCCGGCGGGCACGCCATTTTCGACTTTATACACCGCGATCCGAAAAATATGATTCCTTTTTTAAGCATTTCAGAAGCCAAAAGCCCGACGCGGTTTTTCTCGATTTTCAAGTATCGCATTCCACTGGATTCCGGCGAGGTGAACTTGCTGCGGCGCGGCAAGGCGTTTTGGCAGATATTGGAACAGGCGGGAATTCCATCGACGATTTTCAAAATACCTTCCAATTTCCCCCCGGCGGACTTCGCCGGCGAATCGATGTCCGGCATGGGCACGCCGGATATTTTGGGCACTTACGGTACCTTCAGTTATTATACCGACAACCCGCCGGATAATGCCGAGTCATTTACCGGAGGAGCCGCTTTTACCGTCTGGGTGGAAGGCAACGAAGTTCGTGCGGAACTCATCGGCCCGAAAAACCTGTTCGTCGACGAAAAGCCTCCGCCGGATTCGACTTGTCCCTTTAAGGTGTATGTCGATCCGGAGCACGGCGCCGCCAAAATCGAGATAATGGACGAGGAACTCGTTCTGGCGGTGGGCGACTGGAGCGAGTGGGTCGAGGTGAAGTTCCACATGGCCCCGGGGGTGAACACGTGGGGGATCGTGCGGTTTTTGCTGAAGGAGGTGCGGCCCGATTTCAAACTCTATGCAAGCCCGATAAATATCGATCCGCTAAGGCCGGCGATGCCCATATCCACACCGGACGAATACGCGAAAAGGCTTGCCCAAAATGTCGGGCCGTTCTACACACAAGGAATGCCGCAAGACACAAAAGCGCTGCAATACGGCGTGCTGACCGACGACGAATACGCGCAGCAATCGAAACTTATCCTCGAAGAAAGAAAGCGTATCTTCCGGCACGAATTCGACCGCTGGGATGAAGGATTGCTTTTCTTTTACTTCTGCACGCTCGACCTCAACCAGCACACATGGTGGCGAGCCACAGACCGCGAAAACCCGACGTGGACGAACGAGCTCGAAGTTAAATACGGCGACTTCATCGAAAAGCTTTACGTCGATTTGGA
>CAZDAF010000489.1:0-2249 GCA_964503115.1 uncultured bacterium | reverse complement strand
AGACGCCCTTACGGGCTCCTCAGGAACGCGGTCTGGGCTGTGCAAAGCCGCGAACGGTAACCAGGTTTTTCCTTCGACTCTAGACAGACCCAGACGGGTACGTCCGTACACGCCCGTGTTCGCTCAGGACATGCGTAAGCAACAGGAGGCGTTTCTCAGACTTATCACTAACCAGGCTGATTTGAGTTTCTTCGGAACGCCACGGTGGGGCCTCTTGCCCCTTACGGGGCACGGACAATACTGGCCTACAGCTCTTCGATCCGTGTCACCCGAGAACCGGACAAGATGTGCTACTCAGAGGTGTAACCCCGCAAGCGTAAGCGAAGCGGTAACCAGGTTTCTTTTTGCCTATCCTACAGACCCGTATGGGCTTTTTCTTTTTCTAAAGAAAAAGTAGGGGCGTTTCGGTAACGTCGGACTGTCGAAAACTCGGCCGATCGATGCAGTTTGCCGAACTTATTGTGCGGGATATTACGTTTCCACGCGGCCATGCGGTGCGTGTGGTTGCGTTTTCTATAGCGGTTTAGGGCTCAAGGGCTAATATGTCTCCTCGTACATCGAGTCGTAGATGTCTTTATATTTTTGATTTACCACTTTTCGCTTGACCTTTTGGGTGGGAGTGAGTTCTCCGGTTTCCTCGGTGAAAACATGGTCTAAGACACGAAAATCTTTTATCGTTTCGTATCTGGCCAATTGTGTATTTACCGCCTCGATTCGCTTGCGCACCTCCTCGATAACTTTCGGATGCTCTGTCAGGGCGACGTAGTCTTTTTCCTCGATACCCTGCTGAGCGGCCCATCTTTCGAGTTCCGCCTCGTCGAGCGTAACCACCGCTGTCAGGTATTTGCGCCGGTCGCCGTAAGCGACGAACTGGGCGACCATCGGGTCGTTGGCCATGAGGTTCTCGATATTCTGCGGTGCGATGTTCTTTCCGCCGGCGGTTATGATAAGGTCTTTTTTCCGGTCGGTTATTTTCAGGTATCCGTCCTCGTCGAACTCGCCGATGTCTCCCGTCCGAAACCATCCGTCGGAGGTAAAAGCCTCACGGGTGGCCTCTTCCATCCGCCAGTATCCCATGAAGACGTTTGGGCCCTTGATGAGTATTTCTCCGTCGGTATCGAATTTAACCTCTATTCCGGGGATGATTTTCCCGACCGTCCCGATTTTGCAATCGTTGAGAGTGTTGAAACTGGCCGGCGCGCTGGTTTCGGTGGCGCCATATCCCTCGACGACGAAAATATCCGCCGCGTGGAAGAAGTATGCAACCTCGGTCGACAAAGGCGCCCCGGCGGCCACCATGAATCTCAGCTTGCCCCCGACGGCTTCCCGCAGCTTGTTAAACACCATCCGTTTCGCAACGGCGTATTGCAACCCGAGCGGCAACGGCGGGCTTTTATGGCTCAGCTTATACGGAGTCATTTTCCTGCCCACGCCGAGGCTCCAGCGGAATATGGCTTTTACGGGCGCGGGGCTCGTCTCGACTCGTTGGCGAATGGCGCCGTAAATTTTCTCGCAAACCCTCGGCACGGCCAGTAGTATAGTCGGTTTCGCGTCCGATATATCCCGCGCCAGCGTATCCATGCTTTCGGCGAAGTTGACGGTAACGCCTTTGGAAATGCTGGGGAATTCGCCGCCCATACGCTCGAATACGTGACACAGCGGCAGGAAACTCACCGTTTCGTCATGCTCGTCGGCGGGCACCATGCTGTCCGTGGACTCGCAAACGGATAGAATGTTCCCGTGGCTTATCATAGCGCCCTTCGGCGGCCCGGTGGTGCCTGAGGTGTAGACGATGGTGGCGAGGTCTTCGCATTTGGGGCCTTCCAGCAGTTGACCGAACAGTTCCGGGTTGCGAGCGTGCTCCTCGCGACCCATCTCGCGAAGCTCATCCATTGTTATAACGAAATCGTCCGTCTCGACGTCGCGCGCGTCCCATACTATGGCCCGTTCGAGCTTGGGCAGTCGGTCTCGAGTTTCGAGCACTTTTTTAAGATGCTCGGCATTTTCAACGATGATAAATTTCGATTCCGAATTTTCGACGATGTAAGCCACATCGGGGGCGGGATTCGTCACGTATATGGGAACCACAACCCCGCGGGCGGACAGTATCCCTTGGTCGGCGACGACCCAGTCGATGCAGTTTTTACCGATGAGAGCCGCCCGGTCGCCTTCTTCGAGACCCAGCTTATGTATTCCGAGGCAAACTTCGCGCACGGCTTCATTCCATTGATTCCAGCTAATCTCATGCC
>CAZDAF010000488.1:0-2254 GCA_964503115.1 uncultured bacterium | reverse complement strand
CAGTCCCGACGGTATGTATAAAAAAGTTACTGAATTGTCGGGTCTACTTTCGGCAGTCCCTTTCCTTGAACGCTCTCCGGGATTCTGTAGCCTTCGAGGCGGTATAGTGTCGGAACCAGGTCCGCCGCGTAAGTTTGCCCTCCGGGCGTTATTCCTTTCGGTATGCCCGGGCCACGGAGCATTAAAAGCGATGGTTGAGTGGAATGGCTGCCGTGACCGCCGACAAATATACCGATAGGCGGCACGGGTATTTGAGCCGCGCCTACATTGGCAAGCCCGGTCCCAATCGTGGGGAACTGGTAGTATTTATCTATCAGGAGTAACATGTCAGGCCACCTGATCCCTTCGGGTTTGGAGTGTTCCACATAGTATTCGCTGTAAACCTCGCTTGGGAGTGAAATTCGCTTTCCCGTTTTTTCGTCTATACCCGTTCGCATCTCATCCCTTGTAAGAACTATAATCGGATTTACAAGTTCGCCGGTAAGCCTGTCTTTCATCTGGTATTCTTCCAACGCTTTTTCGAGAGTCGGAACCATTTGCGGATCGTCGTGACGTCGCAGAAACACCGATCCTATCTGGCTGAGAGTGACGAGGAAGTAATCTTTTTCCTTGGAGTATCCCGTCTTTTTCAGTATTTTGTGCGCCGGCGGGCCGGTGAAGAAATTAGTTTCCATATTATGGTCGGACTCGACAACAATAATTGCATCTTCATACGTTCCGCGTTTTTTCAAATAATCGACGAACCTTCCGAGCTGCTTATCCGCGTTTTTAACGGTTTCGATTATACCTTCTCGATTTGCACACCTGTTGATTTTGGATTTATCGTCCGAGAGATCGTCGGGTGTGCCTTTCGTGTCCCATTCGTCGAAATCGTATCCCGCACCATAGGCATGCCCGGCCATGTCAACGGCGCCCAGCAAGATATAAAAGACATCCGGGTCTTCGTTATTTACCGTCTCGATGGTTTGGTCGATCGTGTAATCGTCTTCCCATGCGAACAGGTCCGGGTCGCGTAACTTGCTTACATGATTTTTTATAAACACGTTCCTGAGCCATTTGGCTGAGTGCGGATGTGGATACGGGGTTACATAATCCGCATAGTCGTTTACGGTGGCGATTCTGTCCAACCCGAACACGGGATTTCGATAATGTTCGGGCACCCATGCTTTGCCGGCGGCGTACGCAGTGAAAGCGTTGGGGTTGCCGCCGTATTTCGGGTCCTTAACTACGTTAAATATGGTTGTAACCGGTTTACCGTCCTTGCCGTAATACATGATGTCCAGCGGCGTGGTTTTGGCGATGGGGCGGCCTTTTTCGTCAAAGCCGAAGAAAAATATTTGTACGCTGTAAATCCCCAATCGTCCGGGGTATGCGCCGCTCAAGTAGACTGCGTGATTGCCGTCGGTGGCGCTAATTAAATGCACTTTGTGCTGCGGATAATAAGCGCCTTTCTTTATGAGCGCATGAAGGTTGGGCATCAACCGGTCGCCTTCGCCTCCCCAGCCGTTGCCCTTCGAATTCAACTCAAGATATTCTGTTCCCAACGAGTCGATGGAGATTATGTATATCTTGCGCTTATCGGCGATTTCGGCTTCAAGAGTTATCTCGTCGGATTTGCCTGCAGACGTTTCGGCGGATACTTTCACGGTTGCGACACTCCCCCTGGGTAAGTTCATTGGAGTATTCAAAGTAAGCATCACATACTTCTTTTCGCCTTGCGCCAGTTTGACGCTCCTGCGGGCAAGCGCAGCAATCCAGCCATCGGTGGTGTCGGTAATTTGAAGGTTGACCGTGACGGGTTGCGCTTCGGTGTTTTCGAGCCTAACCATGTAAGTAGTCAACGACCCGGGCCGCACCAGGTGCCTGTGATAAGCGGGTGAGCCCACCGCGCTTGACGCCGCCAGCAGTGTCCCTTCCGGCATGGTCTTGGTCAAGCAGTGATAGCCGGTCGTTATGTCCTGCAATCTGGCCGGCCTGTCCCCTCCTATGGCTAGCGAAGCGGCAATCAGTATAACAACCGCGGATATTATAAAAGATTTGCGTCTCATCCCTTATGCCTCCTTTTTGTAACTTCTACCTCGATCAAAATGACAGAATATATCTCTGATGTCAACGATCACGTTCCCGGTTGGGTGAAGTTAAATACTCCGGTTAATTTACGGCTGCCTTAATATACTTTTTCGCCGGCCAGGCGTTTCATATCGGCGTCGGTCATCATCATAATGAGTTGCTCGAAGCTTATGGACGGTTCCCA
>CAZDAF010000487.1:0-2266 GCA_964503115.1 uncultured bacterium | reverse complement strand
ATTTAGGTGTAATTATTCTTGGTTCCCGCATCCAATGCCGCCGCGTCTATGTCTTGATGGTCACGGCGGTACGCTTCGAGGCATTCTTTCGAGCAGAAGTGAAACGTGCGGCCTTCGACCCTGGTGGATATAGCGCTTTCGGCCTGAACATAAACGTAGCAGCGGGGGCATTTCACCATATCGGTACCCGATCCCAACGCCGGGCCGGGAGCGCCTTCGCGGGCCTTGCGGAGAATTTCCTTTACCAGCTTGTAGATGAAATGACCGATGCCGGTGATTAACGGCCAACGATTCAAAGCCACTCCTCCACCGACAGGATGACCGATTTATCCTCCGGCGACAATTTCTCGATCATTTCTCCAGGTGTAAAGCCGAATGCCGGATGTTTCCATTCGGGGGCGATCTCACCAAGCGGCACAAGCACAAAGGCCCTCAGATGCAGCATGGGATGGGGAATGATGAGATCATCTTCAGTAATTACCAGTCCGCCCTGGTCCAGTAGGTCGAGATCGATTGTCCTCGGGCCCCATTTTTCCGTCTTTTCGCGTCCCATCCTGCGCTCGATTTCATGAAGTAGTTTCAACGTTTCCCGCGGCGTACTCTGCGTTTCTACTTCCACAACGGCGTTATAGCAATCCGGCTGCCCCGTCGGTCCTCCGAGCGCTGCCGTGCGGTAAAGCGAGGATTTTCTTTCGATCCGAAAAAGGTCACCCAATTGCGCCAACGCTTCCTTTAAATTCACGCGAGGGTCTCCGAGATTTCCACCCATACCTATGAAGGCGATCATTTCGGTCCCTCAAAAGCCGCTTCCATCTCGGCGGTGTAATTACCGTCCTCATTGTGCACAAACATCGGCGGTTCAACTTCCATACCCTTTGAGGAGCTTTTCAGCGCTTCGACCAACGCCATTCTCGCGGGGCCGGCGGGTCGTGGGTGAACGAACCTCAGTCTTACCGGCTCCATGCCCGTCTCTTGCAGGCGCATCAGTAACTCCGGCAATCGCTCGGGAATATATATCAGGCATAAACTGCCTTCGTTCTTCAGCAATTTCGATGCGCTTCGTGACACATCATCGACGGTAGACGCTATTTCATGTCGAGCGACGGCTTTTGTGAAATCCGGGCTGACCCTGCCCTCCCCCACGGGTCGGTATGGGGGGTTGGAAACCACCAGGTCGAATGATCCATATTTTATACCTGCGGTGGTGGGATTTTTAAGATCACCCTCGATGAAGCCGACTTTTTTCCCCAGACCGCTCGAGTCCGCACTGCGGCGACTCATATAGACAAGCTCCGGTATAATCTCAATGCCTGTGACGTGCTCGATTGCCGGGGAAAGCGCAAGACCCATGGATACCACCCCCGATCCCGAGCCCAACTCGGCCGCAACTACCTTCTTTCGCTTGAGATCGATGATTGACCGTAGGGCAAAATCAACTAAAAGAAATGCGTCAATACTGTAGCGATAACCCTTTTTGGGTTGGTATATCCTCACGCGGCCGCGAAAAGGGCTTTCGAGAGTCACCCCATCGCTTAACCCGGCAATGTCGCCCCGATCCCCACCGCCTTCAGGTTGCGTCATACCATCACTTTAATCCTTCGTCCACCACATCTTTCAGTTTCTCTATAAAATCGGCCAGGCCGGACGCAGGTATTATGATCGAGTTTCGACGATCATTCTTTTTCTCGGTTATTCTGAGAAACCTACCCTCATTGTTTTGCTTGATGTCGAAAAAGTAAAACTTTCGTTCGACTTGAAGCGTATCGCTGTACAGGTTTTCGTCCGATGTCATTTTTCCTCCCCTTAATATTTTTTCATCTAAACCGGTGAAACACCAGTCCCGAAGGTATTTTAGGATAAAAGTATGTAGATTTTTGCGGCATAATCAACCCCGCCTCCGCAACGTCACTAACTTGCTCCGGCCGAACCGGGCTCAAGAAGAACGCCGCAGCCCATCCTTGCTTCCGAACCGCCTTCCATATAACACGCCAATCGGGGTCGTAGAGTATGACTTTCCCGGCCCTTAAATCCGTCTCGCTTATCTCTAAAATCTCCCCGAAAGCCAACCGGTGAAGCACTGTCACATCCAAAGGTCTAAGCGCTTCCGGGACGTCATCGAGCAACTGCATGGATTCCGCTCGGGGAACAAGCAGATATACGTCATCATCATCCGCTGCGATAAGCGTATAGGCCGGGCCTTTATGAGAGGCTTCGGTCAAAGCATCACCTGCTTTTTCGAGGGCTTCTTCACCGTCGCGCCACGGAT
>CAZDAF010000486.1:0-2274 GCA_964503115.1 uncultured bacterium | reverse complement strand
TACCGCTTCGCTTACGCTCGCGGTTAGCCCGGCAAGAGTGCCGGGCCTACCACGGTCGGGGTGCCACGGATACGCCGAAGGCTTATCCGTGCTATCAATCGGTTGCACGGGTCTGCCTGCACGGGCAAGCTTCGCGTGTCCTACAGACCCGTCTGGGCCCGTGGCACCCGGCAGGTGCAGCGCACCTGCCCCTCTATACTTCGAAAGAAAGTCAGGTTTTCATGCCGATGGGCCGCATAAACAAAGGCTCAGAGACGATTTTAAAATTTAGGTCGTCTTTTACGATGTGTAATGAATAATAAATACATATATGACGGATGGCCCCTGCTGTCGGGCAACTGTATTAGGAGGACAAACATTCCTGTTTGTCACCATCAATCATAATCCTTATAGAAAACCATGACCAATATCAAGAAATGGCCTCGTGTTGGTTTAGATGCAATATCATCGGATGAGTGAGAAATAATTGAAAAGGTTAACTGCGAATAATGACAAGCAGGAATGCTTGTCCTCCTATCATGTAGGAGCGGGGTGGCCCGGACAACTTGTTGTCCGGGTTGCGTTAGCAACAAGAGGCGGATAATCCGTGACCTGCCGGATTGATTTATTCCTCTTGTCCTTCGGACCCCGACAGCCCATGCGTGCTTGTTGCGGAACTTCATGTTGGTATTCGATTAGATTTTTCGACAGGGTTATTCTCCATGACCCTGCAACGATATTCCTCCACCGTCAGCTCAGGTCTCTTACGTTCCATCGATTCCATCGATGCGTTCGCCTTTATCAGTGCCGTGTCAACCGCAATGTTCTCCCCATCCACAAGACCTGCACAAACACACTTCTCAAGCACTGCACGAAATATCTCCTCGTATATATCCTCCGGCATCAATTGCCTCGTCCGGGAAATCGTCGAGTGCCATACAAATTCCTCGTCAATGTCGTACTTCAAAAATCGCCGTAACGAAAGCCGGTCGGAAATAATTCGCACAAGCTTGCGATCAGAGTCGATGCCCTCCAAAAAGCCGATTAATTCCGCCTTAAAGAAAACCTCCGGATCCAACGACGGCTGGCCAGTGTGACTGTAAAGAAACCGGCATCGCCTCCTCACAAAACTGAAGTCGACGGCCTTCTCCACTTGCCGATAATAATCATCCTCCGGCACCAGCTTATCAAGTGAAATGTCGTAAAAGATCCGCCCCTGGGATTCCTTATTACCCATCATGACCAATTACCTCCACGGTACTTAAAGCGGAGGATAGCATAAGTTGATTTACTTGTCAATGCATATCATGCATCTATCTCAACTTTTTTAACCCAAACCCTCAAATCGGCCGAGTTCCGCAACAAGCACATACGGGCTTCCGCTTCGCTTCAGTAAGCTGTCGGGGCCACCCGCGGTCCCAACCCATTCAGCGTCGTCGGGTCGTGGAAATGATGCCGCGCGCGGGCGCTCGTCGGCACTACCCTACCTGCTATAGTTTCATACTTACCGTCTTCAAGGTAGCTGCCGTCTATCAGCCATGTCAACGCCGATTGAGTATCATTTTTTATATGTTTTTTTACATCCTGAATCTCCGGCGGGACATAATAAGAGCCACCCCAGGAGAGGGGGAAAAATGTTTCCTCATCGCCCCCTGGAAATCCTAAACTTTTTAAGTAATTATCGAGAAGGTCATATTGGATCGCCACTTGATTCGTAATTTTTTTATGAGTTTCACCCATCCAAGAATAGGCAGGAAGGGACATTATAACCAAAAAGACCAAAAGAAGAATGATCAATATCTTTCTTTTCATTTTCTTTCCCCTTTTCTCACCGAAAGTCCTAGTTTTCGATCAACACTTTTCAAACAAATCTCATATGGAGTGGGTCTCTCGGGGTTACGATGAAGACACCTCAAAATCATTTCCTCTCTGGCCTCGCGACAATAGGCTATGTGCTTTACGGGTGAACCCAGACCAAAATCAACGGGGCCACAGCCGATCATTTCAACGTGATCAACATGATCCCGCTTTGTGAATTTCTTATCGTCCCATTTTTCGAGGAGGACTGTGTTATTTTTATATTTAAAATACGGTCTCCCACGTTCTCTGAAAATCCTAAGGTTGGAATACACCACGTATCCCGCCTTGTGGATAATTAGGTCGAAACTTGATCCGCCCATATACAATGAGGGACAGGGAATCTTCGGTACGTAATATTTGCCGTCCTTGTCCGTCCGGGCGAATTCATGTATGTCTCTAGATATTCCTTCAATCCCGAAGCCGGTTATGTAACTA
>CAZDAF010000485.1:0-2279 GCA_964503115.1 uncultured bacterium | reverse complement strand
GGCTTTTAGCTGTAAAGGAGAAGACCATGGCGAGAAGAAAAAATCGAGGTTTTTGGGCCTTATTATTCGTATTCGTCCTTGTTGCCGCCGGTTGCCGGGCCACGGTGAAAACTTTAAATCCGGAGGAAGACATTCGCTACACCGCAGAATACGGTTATTCGGACTTGAGGCACCTGTCGACGGAAATGGCCGGTCGCGTCTTGAAAAGCGGAATAGTCTCCGGGGAACCGCCGCCGGTGATGATTATCTTCGGCATTGAGAACCGTACGGATGAGCACATCGACACAAAAGCTCTCGCTTACGCTATTCGCAATCAACTGATCAAGTCCGGGAAGTTTATGTTCATCAATGAGGCGCAACGTAAAAAGATAGAAGAGGAAATCGCATACCAGAATCAGGGCTACATATCCCCGGAAACGCGCCTTAGTGTAGGCAAACAGATAGGCGCTAAATACATTATGAGCGGCCAGCTCGTTTCAATCACCGCCAGGGAAGCCAGGCAGGTGCGAATCAAGAAGAAGAAGTTAAAGTATTACAGGCTTACGCTCGAAATAACCGATATAAACACCAACCTGATCGTATGGACGGATGAGCAAGAGATTGTTCGAGAAGAAGCCAAACCGTTTGTCGGCTGGTAAGTTCTTTTCACGGCTATGTGCGGTCGTCGCCGTTCCGGTTATTGCCGCTGTTCTGAACGGCTGCTTGTCCGGTAAAATTATCAACAGCCGCAAGCAGTTTTATTCCGATAACTACATCGTCTCCGCCGACCTTCTATCTGAAATAAAGGATAAAGAAGGAAAGAATCGGATTTTAGCTCTGCTGGAGTACGGGACCGCATTGCACGTTGCGGGAAACTATCAAGAGAGTACGAAAGCACTGCTCGAGGCAAACCGCCTCATCGAAGAAAACGACGTTTTTCGTATCGGAGAAAAAGCCGGTACGACAGTGACTAACGAGATGCTCAAGACCTTCAGACCGGAAGGTTTCGAGCGGGTGCTGGTGCATACTTACCTGGCAATGAACTTCATTATGGTGAACGACTGGTCCGCCGCCCGGGTGGAAGCTAAAAAGGCACTGAAAACGCTCGGATCGCTGGATGTTGAACTTCAAGGACAGCCGTTTACCCGATATATTTGTGCTTTAGCTTTTGAAGTCATGGGTGATCCGGAAGACGCCTATATCGAATACTCGAAGGTGGCCGGAGAAGCGCCCCTGTCTTTGCAGATACATTACGAGCTTTACCGCCTGGCTATAATAAGGGGAATGGGAGACGAGGCTCAACAATGGGCCCGGGAAATCGAAATGCGAGGCGGCGTTATTCCCGTCGAACCCAAGCCGCCGAACCTGATCGTTTTCGTGAGCGCCGGAAGAGCTCCGATCAAAAAGGAAATAAATATGGTGGTGCCGCCCGCCAACCGATTTGTGGTGCCGACTTACGAATCGAGCGGCAGCATGGCGCATCACGCGGTATTGAAAATCGACAACGAGCCGAAAGCGTCGTCTTTTATGCTTACCGACCTCGATCCGCTGGCCAAAAAAACTTTGAAAAAACGGATTGCCAAGGAAATCGCCTCGGAAGTTGTGAGGGTCGCCGCCAAAGAAGCTATCACCAGGCAAATCGAAGAACAGAGCGCTCTGATCGGGTTACTTGTTAGAATTTTCTTTTTTCTCTCAGAGGCTGCGGACACTCGCTCGTGGGAAACGTTGCCCCGATATATGGGAGTCATCACACAACACCTGGAACCGGGAACTTACAATGTCAGCGTGGAATTCTACACAATGGACGGAAGACCGATGGGCGCCGTGCAGCATAATGATATGGTCATAAGAAAAAACTGGCGAACTGTTCTCTCGGCACGGTCAGTACATTGACTTATTTTTTTCGTGCGAAATCTGCAGAGAAACCTATGTGGGTGGTTTTGAACTGAAGTTTTTAAATAGAGAGCATTAGTATCCTTCGTAAAGTTTAAAAACTGCGAACCTGTGCCGGTCAACGTTCATATATTTCTTGTGAAAAACTATGTGAGTCGCCCGGGGGGTGTTAAATCCGAAACACTTTCTCCTCATTTCATTCCGATCAAGGTGTTCCTGTCGCCATATATCTATAAAACTGCCTTATCATTGAATTTTGTAAGGAAAAAACACTAGCTCGACGCCGAGAACAAAAAATGCTAACCATAGCCTAAGTGAAAATCGAAAGTGTGCCTCGATTGAAAAGAATCTCATTTTGGCTTAAGGTGTACGCTTGAAGAAGGTTCTATAACATGTTTTTCAATTCA
>CAZDAF010000484.1:0-2297 GCA_964503115.1 uncultured bacterium | reverse complement strand
AAATCGTCGAGAAATACACTCCCACCTATGTCGAGAAAATCACCGGCGTTCCGGTTAACGATCTCCTCGAAGCAGCGAGAATGTACGGCAATGCACCTCAAGCTGCCATTCTCTACGCGATGGGTATCACTCAGCACACTACAGGCACCGACAATGTGAAAAGCTGTGCGAATCTCGCCATGCTGTGCGGCAATGTGGGCATTCCGGGCGGTGGAGTGAATCCGCTTCGCGGCCAGAACAACGTCCAGGGAGCGTGCGATGTGGGCGCTTTGCCTAACGTTTACCCGGGTTATCAGCCCGTAATTAATCCTGACAACAGCGAAAAATTCAAAAAGGCATGGAACGTTGAGGTGCTCGACGACAAAGTCGGTCTGGTCATCGGCGAGATGCTCGAGGCGGCAAGTGAAGGCAAGATAAAGGCCATGTACATCATGGGCGAAAACCCCATGCTTTCCGATCCCGACCTCAAACATGTCGAGGAGTCCATCGATGCTCTCGAATTTCTCGTCGTGCAAGACATCTTCCTCACCGAAACCGCCAAGAAAGCGCACGTGGTGTTGCCCGCGGCGGCGTTCGCCGAAAAGGACGGTACCTACACAAATACCGAACGGCGCGTTCAAAAATCGCATAAGGCCATCTCCACACCGGGCGAAGCGCGACAGGACTGGGAAATTATATGCGATATATCATCCAGGATGGGTTATCCGATGAAATATAACCATCCGTCAGAGATAATGGACGAAATCGCGCAAGTGACTCCTCAGTACGGAGGAATATCATACGACCGCATAGAAGAAAACGGTTTGCAATGGCCCTGCCCGACCAAAGATCATCCGGGGACCAAATACCTCCACAAAGACAAATTCAGCAGAGGAAAAGGACTGTTCCACGCAATCGAGTTCAAGCCGCCCGCTGAGTTACCCGACAAAAAATATCCCCTCGTTCTCACAACCGGCAGAATCTTGTACCAGTTCCATACAGGCACAATGACGCGAAAATCCAAGGGTCTCGAAACGCTCGGAGGGGAATCGTTTATCGAGATAAATCCGGCGGACGCTAAAAAACTCAACATCAAAGACGGCGAGGTGGTAAAAGTCTCTTCGCGTCGTGGGAGTGTTACCGTTAAAACACAGGTAACAAAACAAATTAAGGAAGGGGTGGTATTCATGCCATTCCATTTCGCCGAGGTCGCCACCAACAGGCTTACGAACCCGGTCACCGATCCGACGGCGAAGATACCGGAATATAAGGTTTGCGCCGTTAAAATAGAAAAGCATAAAAAAGCTACTAAAAAGAAAGCGAAAAAAACGGCAAGGGCCGCTTCCTGACAACGGGTTTGTCGGAGGCATAATAAATATTATATAAGGAAGGAGAGATTAAAGTGGCAGCGGAAATTATCAGCGGCAAAGCCGTAGCGGAGACAATGCGTGAAGAAATGGGTAAAGAAATCGCCGAGCTGAAGGAAAAACACGGCATTACACCGGGTTTGACCGTTATCTTGGTCGGTGAGGATGAAGCGAGTAAGGTTTACGTTAAGGCTAAAGGTAAGGCTTGCGAAAAGGTGGGTGTTGCCAGCTTCGAGCACCGGCTGCCGGCGGACACAAAGGAAGAAGACCTCCTGAAACTCATCGACGAGCAAAACGCGGATCCGAAGGTTCACGGCATACTCGTTCAACTCCCACTTCCCAAAGGCATTGACGAAAAAAAAGTTCTTAATCGCATTGACCCCGACAAGGATGTCGACGGCTTTCATCCCGTTAATGTGGGCAGACTGATGATCGGCGAGCCGATATTCCTGCCCTGCACTCCAGCGGGCATCCAGGAACTTCTCATCCGCTCCGGCACCGAAACCGAGGGTGCCGAGGTAGTGGTCGTCGGGCGCTCGAACATCGTCGGCAAACCCATCGCGATGATACTCGTGCAGAAAGCGAAGGGAGCAAATTCTACCGTGACGATAGTCCATACCCGCACCAAAGATATGGCCGCACATACCAAGCAGGCCGATATACTCGTCGTCGCAGCCGGAGTTCCCAAGGCAGTGACCGGCGACATGATAAAGCCGGGCGCTACCGTCATTGACGTGGGCGTCAACCGTCTCGAAAGCGGCCTGTGCGGCGACGTGGACTTCGATTCGGCAAAGGAAGTCGCCGGAAAGATTACACCTGTACCTGGCGGAGTCGGGCCGATGACGATAACCATGCTGCTTAAAAACACTATCAAGGCGGCTAAGACGACAATCTAGATAATAGATCGAAAGGTATTTGGTTACGGTGAACTAAACCGATGACTTGGACAAT
>CAZDAF010000483.1:0-2299 GCA_964503115.1 uncultured bacterium | reverse complement strand
GTCGACGATCTCGAATTCGCCCTCGGCATGGACGGGAGTTCCCTCGATGATACCTGCTATGCGAGCGCGAACCAGCATGTTAGAGGATTTTTTAGCTACCTTGTGAAATTTTTGAAAAACGCTTATGTAAGGGCGTCCAACCGACCATACGGTCGCCCGTCTGGGCGAACGCCCCTACAAATAAATTCACGAATTGATCCTCCCAAGTTGCAGAAACACTTTTACCCGTTTCTCCTTTTCTCCTTTTCTCCACAGTCTCGTTTTTAACGCCCTATTAAATTTCGAGCCTTATTCCGAATAAAAAGCCTCCACAACCTCGTCCAACTCGAGTTTTTTCAGGTGATCTTTGTCGGGTTTGCCGGATTCCACGTCCCAGTGCATGGCCCGATAAAATGATCTCCCAAGCATATCAATATCCAGAGTGATGTCCTTTGCAGGGCCTTTACTGAGAGGCGGGTCCCCGTAAATACGCGGGTGAGGTTTGCAATCGCGGATCGAATTGATTCCTTCCCGTACGTTGAAAGAGTGCCTTAGTTGCTCGACCCTTTCCCCGATAACCAGATAATCGTCGTTGGATAAATTCCACCCCGTCGCCGCGTTCGTCCATTCGCAAAGCGGTATGTTTCCGCCGACCTGTGTGCCGAAGAAGCATGTGCCGGTGCAATCGATGAGCATTTTGTAGAAGCTGTCGACTGCAATGGCGTCGCCCTTATTATCGTAGCGGAATTTTTCCTTATGGGTGGTGAATGCTCCTAATTTCTTGGCGCGGCTGAATTTCTTTTCGAGAAACTGCAATTCGAGATACTGAATTGAGCTTATGGTATGTCTGCCGGGGGTAGGCTCGCAATAATAGGATATGCCGAAGCCGGGATCGAATTTCGGGTCGTGCATGGGCGCTTCTTGACCGCCGCAGTGGATGGCGTATTTTTCCGAACTTTTGCCGATTTTTTCGGCTGCGATTTTGACGCCGTCCGCCAGCGTATCGCCGATGCCTTCTCGGTTTATAATCATTTCGGTAAGCTTGATTATGCCGTCGGAATTACCCCAGCCCAGTTCGATGCCTCCGGTGTCTTCCTTGGTGAGGATGCCTTTTTCGAAGCATTCGACGGCGAACGCCATGGTCGCACCGCATGAAATCGAGTCTATACCCGCGCGGTTGACCATGTCGTTGACCTTGAAGATGGAATGCAAGTCGTTGTTGAGAACCAGGCTGCCGAACGCGCAAAGCGTTTCATACTCCGGCTTATGCATTTCCTCGATTTTGTATGGGCCGTCGGTGACCCTCATAATGCCGCCGCAATGCAGAGGACAGGAGTAGCAGCCGTACTTTTTGACCTCGTAGCCGATAACCGCTTCGGCGCCGATTTTCTGGGAAACCTTGAGCGGGAAGTCCGTGTACCCGACTCCGCTCCAATTCTTTATCGGGCTGTCGCCGCTTTCGGCGCTCATTGCCGTCAGCGCCGGTGTGCCGAACTTGCTCAACAACAATCGCCATAAATCGGCAGGCTGGCGGGCATATACCGATCCTTTCCTCGTTATCCAGGCGGTAGCGGCCAGCAGCCGGTCGCCCATGAATCGTTTCATGCCCTTGAGCCCTTCGAGTTTTTCCCGAAATTGTTTGGTGTGCTCGCTTATTTTTTCCTTGTCGACGACTCCTACTCTCTGCGATCCCGCTGCGACGACTGCTTTGAGCTTTTTCGACCCCATGACTCCGCCGAGTCCGCTCCGTGCGGCGATTCGCCCGCCGTCGTTGCATATACCGGCGATTCGGCTGAGCTTTTCGCCCGACGGGCCTATGCAGGCTACCTGGCACCTTTTCCCGTGGGTATCTTTCAGCTTCACCTCGGTCTCGATGGCGTCCGATCCCCACAGGTCGCCGGCGTCTTTTATCTCGGCGCCGTTATCGTCGATGTATAGATAGACCGGCTTGTCGCTTGCGCCATAAATGAATACCGCGTCTATACCGCATCGCTTGAGAAACGGCGAAAAGTATCCGCCGCAGTTGGAATCGCCCCACCCCCCGGTCAGGGGAGATTTTCCCACCACCGTGAACCGGCCGGTAAACAGCGAGCCGGTGTCCGTCAGCAGCCCCGTGGTAAATCCGAGGATGTTGTCCGGTCCCATTGGATCGACGCCGGGCTTCATTCTATCCCATAATATCTTCGCTCCCAGCCCCACGCCGCTGAGGTATTTCTTGTAGAAATCTTCATCTAACTCCTCGTACTCGATTTTATCGGAACTCAAGTCAACGTTGAGGATTTTTCCACAAAATCCTTTTCCAATCCTTTTTTCTTTTTCC
>CAZDAF010000482.1:0-2316 GCA_964503115.1 uncultured bacterium | reverse complement strand
CGGTGGCTGCCGCAGATTTACGATAAGGCTGTCGAGGAGATCATCGAAGTCGCCGAGAAAAATAAAATACCGCTGCAGATTTCTCATCATGCAGGCGGCGACCCGACTAAAAAGAAAATGGTCGGCGGCTATGATTATAAATTGAAGGCGATGCTCTTGCTCGTAAGGTTGGTGGGCAAAAAATACTTCCTGAAGTATGTTTGGGAAAAAAATGCGGCGAGAGTAAATGCGGTCAAAGCGATAAATGAAGCTACCGAAAGGGGAGTCGAGATCGGGCACGATAACATGCCGTGGGCTTGCGGCCCGACCACCGTTCTGGCGCTGCTGCCGCCGTGGCTTTTCGATGGGGGAGTGGATAAAGCTCTCGAACGGCTTGGCGAACCGGGTATTAGAAAAAGAGCCGCGTATGAAATAAAAACGCTGATCCCAAAATGGCCGCCTTGGGAAAACGATTGGTGGACGGATAATTTCATGAGCCTGTCGGCTTTGTTGACCGGCTTCCGGCTGGAGAAAAATAAACGGTTCGAAAATATGAGCCTTAAAAATATCGCAAAAGAGATGCGCAAAGACCCCTTCGAGACGATTTTCGATCTGATCATCGAAGAACGCGGAAAGTTTTTCATTATAGACGGACTATTCGACGACCCGATAGGCGACGAATATATAGCCTATCTCCTGAGCGACCCGAACTGCTCGATTATGACGGACATTGTCGGAGCCGACTATTCAGCGCCCAATCCCGTTCCATACGGCGCCTTCACAAAAGTTCTGGGCTATTTTGCTCGAGACCGGGGAGTGATGACACAGGAAGAAGCCGTGCGGAGGATGACTTCCCTTCCGGCTAAACAGATGCGGCTCAAAAATAGAGGCTTGATAGAAAAAGGCGCTTACGCCGACATCACCATTTTTAATCCCCAAACGGTAAAAAACCGCGCCTCCTTCAAAAACCCTCACCAATACTCCGAGGGAATCGAATACGTGCTTATAAACGGGAAGGTAGTGCTTGAAAAAGGTAAATATCATTCAGGCGCATTGGCCGGGAAGGTGTTGCGTAGAAGTTAGCGCCATGCGTGTTTGTCCCTTATTTCCCTTATAGTCAAAAGCTTCTTCTCATCATGCGGACAGGGTAAGTCAAGATGAAAATGATACCCGAGACAAGAATGACCGTTGCGCCGGGGGCGGTGTCGAAATAGAAGCACAGCGCCAACCCGACAACCGCTGAAACCAGAGCCGTTATCACCGAATACCAGAACATCTCACCCGCGCTTCGGGCAATATTGCGAGCGCAAGCTCCAGGCAATATCAGCATTGCGGTTACCAGCAATATCCCGATCACCCGAATGGACACCGTAACCACCAGCGCCAGAACGGCGGCAAAAACATAATTGTACAGTTTGACTCGCACTCCTCGAGTATGGGCCAAGGCATCGTTAATTCCGATTAAAAACAACCTGTTGTAACTGAGCGCCAGAAACACGACGACCGCCACCAATAATAGCGCCATCACACCCACTTCCGGCTCGCTGACCGCCAATATGTTCCCGTAAAGAAAGGACTCGAGTATGCGACTCAACCCGCGCCTGGCGCTGATGATGACCACACCAAGCGCCACGGAGATACTGAACATCACCCCGATAATGGTGTCGGTCGGCAAATCGCTGCGCTCCTTGATTCGAGTTACCATGAAGCCTACCAGAACGCCGAGAGCCACCAGGGTAATCATCGGGTTTATTCCTAACAGAACACCCAGCGCTACACCGGTGAATGCGCTATGGCTTACCGCGTCGGAAAAGAAAGCCATCCGGAAATTAACCACCAGCACCCCCACTCCCGCGCAAGCCGGCGCTATAAAAATCATCGCCAAAAAAGCCCGCTTCATGAAATCCGGCCCAAGCCAGGCAACCGGCGCGACGGTCTCGATAAGCTGATAAACGGGTTCAAGCATGCGGATCAGGCCCCACTTCTTCCGGGTGGTAATGCAACCCGACGTGCGGTCCGTAAAGTCGGGCAAGATTCTCGGAAGTCAGCACCTCGATGGTGCGCCCCACACATCGCACCGTCTTGTTCAGGCACAGCACCCGGTCGGCGTGCTGGGTAACCACACTCAGATCGTGACTCACCAACACCACGGTAAAATATTTTTTCGCCTGGAGCTTTCTCAATAACTCCGCAAAAATCTCTTCGCCCGCCGCATCCACCCCGCTGACCGGTTCGTCGAGCAGAACGATATCCGGGCTGCCGAGCAGCGCGAAGGCCAACAGTACCCTTTGAGTTTCACCGCCCGACAACTTGCCCAACGACCTGTTTATGAGGTGA
>CAZDAF010000481.1:0-2342 GCA_964503115.1 uncultured bacterium | reverse complement strand
CGGTCTTGACGTGGTCCATCTTGCCGGCGGACTTGAGCACGGCGGTCGGGCCGTTCATATCCCTGCCGTGCATCGGCGAGAGCTGTCCGTCGGAAACCGTTTCACCTCTTCTTCGGCCGTCCGGGGTTGCGCCCGTGGAAATGCCTCCTATGAAATAGCCGCCGGCCAAAGTGGCCTCCAGCCTGAAGGGTACACCGAAATGATTATTCAAACTCGAAACCGCCTTGTTTGCCTTGCGATACATGTCGTCCAGTACACCGTCCGCGTAATCGTCGTCGTTGCCGAACTTCCCAACTTCGAGACATCGCCTGTGAAGGTTTTCATATCCCTCCCAGTCGGTGGCACATGCCTTCATCAACTCGTCCATCGTGACCGATTTCTCATCGAAAACAAGCTTCTTGACGGCAGTCAACGAATCGGCGGCGTTGACCGGCCCCATGGTGAATATCTCGCTGTCCGCTATATCGCCCGCCCGAGTCGCATCCTTCCCGCGTTTGACAGGCGTGTTCATAAGGAGGGAAGCGAACGGACGAGGTGTCATCTCGGCGTATAGCTTATCGGCGATCTCAAAAAGCTTGCCGCTGCATTTGACCTGAAATTTCAGTTGTTCGAGAAAGGCGTCCAGAAATTCTTCGTAGGATTTAAAAGTCCTCGGGTCGGGGGTTTTCAATCCCATCTGTTCGCCGGTGGTCGGTTCGACCCCCCGGCACATGACATACTCGAAACATTTGAGGAAGTTCAATACCCCGGCGGTTATAATTGTTGTCAATGTACCCTGTATAACCATACCGTTCGGGGTACCCGCACCCACGCAGGCGACGCTGGCCCAGTTTCGAGGCATTTCCAGTCGTTCTTCAAGATCGATCCCGAGGCGCTTCAGAGTCCTCCGGATGGAATTCCCGACCTTGCCACCGCCTGTTAGTATTTTGTATGGCAAATCAGGCAGAAAGTCATCGATTTTCTTGTTAACCGACTCGGGCAGAACGGATGAGGCAGCCTTCTGCGCCCTGACAATATAGTTACCTATCGTCTTTATAAGCTTTGTTTTTTTCAACCCCAACAGCTCCTCGGTGTGGACATCGGGTTTTTCCGAATTCAGGTTGTTTATACCGAGATTTATCATGTACTTGATTGCTGCGTTATCGTTGAAAATCGACGGCATACCCATTCCGGTGGATATGCAATCTATCGCCTTGTCAACCAGCCTGGGGTCGATATTGTCGTGGTATCGCAAACATAACGCCGGTTGAAGCGTTCTGATATTCATGGTTGCGTCAAGGGCGGCAAAGGACAGTTCATTAGTGGCGTCGTTCCCGTTTTCATCAACGCCGCCAATCGTTACGTTCTGGAATTTAGTGCCGCCTACCTGGATATAACAAGATTCTGTGGGATTGATCTGGCCCAGATCGTCCAATTTGATCCAGAGGAACTCGAAAAGCTCGACGGCGCGCTCGTAGGTGATGCCACCCGCGTCCTTATCTTTCTTATAATAAGGATAAAACAACCGGTCAAACCGCTGCCCCAATCCTACGCTGCACCAGGTGATCTGGGTAGTGAGAAGGTGATAAAACCAAAAAGCCTGTAAGGCTTCGTGGAACGTCTCGGGCGGGTTTGCCGCAATGTTGCCACAAACACGGGCGACTCTCAACAAATCCACTTTGGCCTTTTCATCGGTCGCAGTCGCAGCTTTCGATTCGGCCAATTCTACGTAACGGAGTATCCACGCGATTACCGCTTCGGCGCTGATTTCCACCGCATCGTAAAAATCTTTCTTTTCCATATATTCAGGATCGCTTTTTGATAGTCTTTCACGATAGTCGCGCGCCTCGTTGAGAAGCCCCGGCAGGCCGAGAGGGAAGACCCTTTCCTGATAATTGGGTACCATGTGCCCCAGCGGCCAGAACCATGGGCCCGTTATGGCGCCGTTCCAGTTAAGGTAATGTTTTAAATCCTCCGGGACAGCCTTCAGAAGCTCATGTTCAACATTCTTATCGGCCCAATACTTGTTTATCTCCTTTAGCCTTTTCTTCCCCTCCCCATCCAGCGTATTCACAAATTCGTCATCCAGGCCCTCTTCCAGCCAGCGGTATGAGAACTCGGGGTATGTCGGCAGACTGTCCGGCGTGCTCGCATAGTTCCCTACGATTTGCTCTCCGTCCAGGATGTAGACGGTCATTTTGCGCAGGAGATGATCGAGCGCTTTGGCGCGGCGGAGAATCCATGGTTCGCCCTCGGTCTGCTTGTACGATTCGGTAATCAATTCTGCCCGCTCGAGGCATATCTTGACCGCCGCATCCACCGACTGTACACACGGTACATTCACCGTGGGCTCCTCGGACTCC
>CAZDAF010000480.1:0-2348 GCA_964503115.1 uncultured bacterium | reverse complement strand
TTCCGGAAAGATTACCAATCTATCCCCTTTTTCAAGTATTTCAGGCACACGGCGTTTGAGATTTTTCAAGGTTTTCAATGGCCGCGACTTGCTGGCGAATATATGCCCCTGCCCCAAAAGTACCAGGTTTACGCCGGGAAGAAAAAGCAAAGTACGCTTGGCCAGGAACCTGAAGCCGCCTTTAATGGCGGTTAATAAAGAAAGGACATCGAGGTAACTTGCGTGATTGGACACAAAAACCGCGCCGACGGGAATTTCATCGGAGCCGCTTTGGTTACGAACTTCCAGTTTGGCGCCCGCAATCCATAGTAGGGCTTTGGTGGTCATTTGCAACAACCGCCGGCTGGCGGGGCGGCTGAAAGGGGCAAGAATGGTAACCGGCGGCGTAAGGGCTAGTGTGACGATAGCCATTCCCACCCAGCTTACTGCTGATCGGAGCGACAGCTTGATTCGGTTTTCCGGAATCGTAACTTCGGTCAATTAATTTTCTCCTCTCGGGATAAGTCTTATCTGTGAAATTAGTCATAGTTTCGAGTTGGGAGGATACTTGCCGCGAGACATTGACGCAAACTTCTATTAGAGGTAATGTCAAGCCCGATGAACATTGATGCATCATCGCGAGATGCGAGTTTCCGCAGACCGATGATCTGGGTGGGGATTGTTTTTTCGGCGGGAGTGTTGCTGGGGGTGGAATTTCCCGAAGGCCGCGCCGCGCTGGGCATTTTCGCGATATTGTTTTCGGTAACCGTTGCTGTCTTAAATCTGCTCGGGGCCGGCCGTGTTGTGAGAATCGCCGCCGGTTGCGCCATCGCCACGGTAGGCGCTTATCTTGGCGCGAGGGCTATAATGCCCCGGTTCAGCCCCGACAATGTCGTAAATCTGGTCGGAAAAGGTGAGATCACTATACGAGGCCGTCTCGACGCCTATCCGAGGCATTATCCGGACAGAACTTATCTGTACGTAAACGCTACGGAAACAATCAATGCTGCCGGATATGCGCCGGCGGAAGGCAGGGTCAGAATAACCGTTCGCAAGCGTTGTCCGCGGCTTCGTTACGGCGACGAAATTGAAGTAAGCACACGTCTCAAGCGGGCTGGCAACTTCAACAACCCCGGCGCCTTCAACTACGAGCGATACATGGCGGCACAGAAGATATTCGCCACCGGTTACGTGTGGTACGGAGGCGATATAGAGCGGTTAGGAAGCCTGGCTACCACCGGCTTTGCGGCGTGGATGCAAAACGTAAGGCAGGACGTCTCGATGCGACTGGAGCGGCTGGGGGAAAAGAGGCCCGAGGCACAAGTCTTGCGGGCGTTGCTGGTGGGAGATCGATGGGCCGTACCCGGAGAGGTTAATGAAACATTTTCCCGCGCCGGCGTAGCGCACCTGCTGGCAGTCTCCGGCCTCCATCTGGGCATCGTGGCCTGGCTCGCTTACCAGCTTGTGCTTTGGTTGATGAGACGCAGCGAGAAGCTGATGCTCGCCATCGAGGTCAGGCGAGTGGCGGCCCTCGTCACATTGATTCCGGTAGCGGCATACGCCGAGTTGGCCGGCGGTAGGATTCCCACGATGCGCGCCGCCGTTATGGTGTCGGTATACCTCATCGCCGTGGCGATAGGCCGATCCAGCGATTTGCACGGCGCTATCGCGCTGGCGGCGGTGTTGCTGCTCGCTATTTGGCCCGCTTCCATTACCGACGTGGGATTTCTGCTAAGTTTCACCACCGTAATCGTCATTGCCGAGGTTATTCCCGTGCTTCGATATCGCTCTCCGATGCAATACGCGGACGGCGCCGCCCGGTACTGGGAGCGCTGGAAGCAAAATATCATTTTCGGCCTGGCGGCGGGGATGGCGATAGTGGCGGCCACCTCTCCTCTGGTGGTCAGGATATTTAACAGTTTTCAGTACTTATCACCGATAACAAACCTTGTTTTTATCCCCGTTGTGGGCTATATGATCCTTCCGCTCGGACTGGGGGCTATCGTGCTGCACGCGGTTTCGCCTTTGGTTGGAAATTGGTTGCTTAAAATGGACATCGGGTTGATGGAATGGACGATGCGAGCGGTCGAGTGGTTCGCCCAGGCGCCTGGCAGCGGGATGATGTTGCCGACTCCTTCCGTTTTCGAGGTGGTGTTATGCTTTGTTCTTGTCTTTAGTATGATAAGGCTTCTGGGGCCCCCGGGTTCTTCTCGAAATATCGCCAAATGGCTTACGGCGGTGGTGATAATTGCGCTGGTAGTGGATGCCGGAGCGTGGTACATTAAACAGCGAGGCGATGCAATTGAAGTCGCCTTCCTCGAAGCGGGCAGGGGTGACGCTACGGTAGTTTCTTACCCGAAGGGAAAAAC
>CAZDAF010000479.1:0-2362 GCA_964503115.1 uncultured bacterium | reverse complement strand
GCAAGTCCGGATCTGTGAGGGTGAAATCCGGCAATGGATGAACTACTCGACTAAAGAAAAAGTAGGGCGTTCTGGTCTCGTCGGACTGTCGAAAACTCGGCCGCTCGATGCAGTTTGCCGAATCTATTGTGCGGGATATTACGCTCCCACGCGGACGATGCGTTTCGCGTGAAATGGTAATATTCCGGAATCAAGGTGAAAATAAACAAGTCGCTTATTGAGAATGGTGGCCTTAAACGTACTCTCTTCTCCCCAAAAAGCTTCAATCCCATTCCGTGCCGTCTATTTCGGTGTAAAATTCCAATATTCTGTCGGATACCATGTTCGGATTATCGATGAAGTAAGTCAGATTCGGCCCGAAGAGACCTCGGGCGTCCGGTATGGTTTCTTCCAGAAATTGGCCTACGCCCGTCGGGTGCAATCCATCGCCTTCGGATGCGATAATCAGGGCCGGTACCGATATATTTTTCAGATCCTTTTCGTTCATCGGTGTCGAGCACACTATCCCGCGAGTGGCGGCCGCCACCACCCGCGCTTCCTGGGAGCGCATTATTTTGTAGTAAGTGTTCCATAATTTCGGATGCGTTTTGTGCAAAGTGTCGTTGGGAGGCAGGTTCAGTATAAGATCGGTGACGACTTCCATGCCTTCGCGCTCGATGAAGTCCGCATAATCCATAATTCCGTCGATGTATTCCTTGCCGAGTTCTCGTACATCCACCGGATTATGCACCACCATCGACGCCACCGCCCGGGGCCTTTCTATAGCCAACGTCAAAGCCGCCGTCGCGCCCATGGACCCGCCGATCAGGTGAGCGCGCTCGATGCCGATATGCTGCATCAGCGCCCACAGGTCCTTGGCCAGACCATCCCATGTGTAATGTTTTGTGTCGTAACTTCCCGCCTCGGACCTGCCTCTGCCACGGACATCGTAGTGCACGACCATGTATTTTTCGTTGAGCCGGGCTTTTTTACCGGCCATCGCGTCTTCCTGCTCGATACTACCCATTAGGCCGTGAATAATAACAATCGGGAAACCTTCCCCCCGGATGCGATACCGTGTTTTTATCCCGGCCACCTCTGCGAATTGTGTTTTACCGTTTGTTTCCGCTTTCATTGTTTCAAACACCTGGAAATGGTTGCGAAAGTAATTTAGCGTGTATGGCGAGTGTTTTCAATGTTTGTCGGCCCGCCCGATTGACACGGCGGTTTTCGATGCGTAGTCTGATAAGCATGTTGGGACTGTGCTATTCATACCGGAATCCGCTCGACGCCCTTTCATCTTTGGTGGGCATCAGACACCGGGCGCCGCCCGTTGTGCTTGATTTATCCGGCGCGTGGCTTGCCGAATTAGTGGGCGAATCCGGCGCTTCTTATTATACCGACTACCGTGTGCAAAGCGATGTCCGGCGACGTGCGGAGGCGATATTGCTGGAAAGCGCGGGGTTGAAACTTGCAGGCGGTATTGATTTCGGCAATATGCTCGCGGGGTCGATATTCGGCGGCGAGGTGATTTTATCCGACACCGGGCAGCCGAAACTCGCTCCCGTACTTTCATCGCCGGATGACGTAACGAAATCGGCGGCAAGGGCGGACGCTTTATCCATCGATAAGGCCGGATTGACGCCGCGTCTTTTTGAATGGCGGCGTCGCTTGAAACTCGAACAAACGGTGTTTGTGTTGAGAGTTCCGGGCGTGGTAACGCTCGCCGAGCAGGTTTGCGGCGCCGAGAATTTGCAGGCATGGTTGTCTTCGCGCCCGGGGAAAATAATGGATCTTGCCGGAGCGCTTCGCCGTACGCTGATACGGCTGGTTCAATTCGTCAGGTGCAAAACATGGACCCCGACCCCCTTTCTCATTATCGACGACCCGGCAATGGGGACGATAGATCCGGAAGTCTTTCACGAAGTTTTTTGGCGGGCGACACGGTCGGTGGTCTTGGCCCTTACCTCCGGGCCGTTTTTCAGATGCTATCGCGCGCCGGGCGCAAACGAAAGCCACTTCGAATACATCGCCAGGTTGAAACCCCGGGTGGTGCAGGTTGGCGAGTCCGTCGGTTTGGAAACCGTCCGCTCCAAAATGGGCAAACCCGTGGTATGGGGGCACTTGCCTCCCTCGCTATTGCGCGACGGCAAGCCCGACCGGATAAAATCCGCCGCAAGCGGATGTATAGAAAAGGCGCGGGCGCTGAACCTGCCGTTATTGCTTTCCCCCTCCGGCGAAGTTCCGCCCGGCACGCCGCTTGAAAATATCGTCGCCTTAACAATAAGGTAATGTTCTTGTTTTCAATCTTTTTTTTCAGTGGCGGTGGTTCAAGTTCGTGAGGCATAATGAAATCAAAAAGCGATAAAAGGATGTGACGGAA
>CAZDAF010000478.1:0-2370 GCA_964503115.1 uncultured bacterium | reverse complement strand
CACCCGGTGGTATAACGGTATCGCCCGTTCCCATCAGTATAACGAATTCAGCTTTAAAATCGGGGGTGTCATAAGCGAGATCAATCAAAGGGAGGGGAGTAAAATCATTTACGAACGCGTTCTTGCCAGGCTGGACTCGACGGAATGCGAGAAAAAAGTACGGCGGTTGAGAACCCAATTGAGACGGGCGCAGATCGATGCGTATAAAGCGAAGGCCCGATTGCAAAAGTTGATGGGACTAAACAAACAAAACGCGGCGCCTGAAGAAGATGTAAACGCTGCGGCCAAAGCCGTAAAAACCGCCGAGGATAAGGTGCGCGAAAAAAACAAGGAACTCCAGGAATCGCTCGTGGAACTGGGCCATCACGTACTCAGGTTCACTTCGAGGGGAACTCTCAAGTCCCTTAAGGCCAAAGTGGGTGATCACGTTAAGGCCGGACAGACAATCGCGGTGTTCGACCTGAACATGCCACGGGAAATTACCGTGGAAATACCCGCCATTTACCTGTGCCAGATCGGCCTGGACAGCAAAGGTAAGGTCAAATTTGAGGGTTTAAAAGGAATCTATCCCGTCGATATTATAAAAATAGGCAAGTTGACTGCGAAACCGGACGCCAAAATACCCATAACCGTGAGCCTCAGGAATCCTTACTCTTACCTGAAACCCGGCACGAAGACCCGGGTCGCCCTCAAATTCGACTATCGCTCCCGAAGAAAAAGGCGGTATATATTGCCACCGGGTTCGGTAGGCGAAGACGACGAAGGCATGTTCGTCTACATTGTAAAACCTGGAGAAGGCGATATGGGCATCGTTGAACGCAGATCGGTAGTTACCGGCGAGACTAACGCCCAGGGGCACGAGGTTCTGGAAGGGCTGGAGGATGGCGAAATCATCGCCGTTCGCCCTGTTCACAGGCTTAAAGATGGAATTGAGGTAAAATATAAATAATGCACTCCGGCGCGCAGCCGTGTTACGAAACCAAAATTCAAAATTTATAGCGCGCAGCGTATTCCAACGTCTTCGTAGTATTTTTCGGGGAATAGAATCCATCGGGAGAAGCTCAGGAGGAGGTCGGGGTGTTCTTTGTATGATCCGCCGCGCGACACCCGCAATCCCCGCTTATTCCTCGAGTATTGTGTCGGCTCGGCGGCCGGTCCCGGGGGATTTTTATACGGGCTGTTTTTGTAGTATTCGCGGTCCCACCAGTCTGCCGTCCATTCGAATACGTTGCCGGCCATGTCCATAGCTCCGTAAGGGCCGACGCCCTTTGGCTTGCTCCCGACGGGCCATGGGGCGTGTTCATCCTTCGCGCCGCATGCGGGCTTCTTTCTCTTGAGGACATACATAACCGCGTAAGCGCATGTCGGAGCCCTGTTGCCCCACGGATAGTTGGCGCCATCCGTCCCCCTTGCCGCCTTCTCCCATTCAGCTTCGGTGGGCAGCCTTTTCCCGGCCCATTCGCAATATGTTTTCGCCTCCTGCCAGTCAACAAACCTGACGGGCAGATTCTCCGTGCCGGGCTCGTCCCATTTTTTTTCCTCCGGGAAATATCCGGGCGTCTTGCATCCGCCGTCCTGCACGCACTCCGCATACCGAGCGACCGTCACCTCGTACTTATCAATATAATATGCGTCCAGGAACACCTTGTGATAAGGCACTTCCTTGTAGCGATCCTCATTGCATTTCCTGAACGTTTTGCCGTAGCAGCCCATAATGAACTCGCCCTCGGGCACGAACACCATCGGGCCGCCTTTGGTTCCGGGAGGATGATATTCCTTTGCTATTTGTGGCTGGTCGTCGGCGCCCGAACCGATGCTAAGCAGGCAAATGCAAAAAACCGCTATTGTTGATACGATAATTTTTCGTTTCATAGTATCCCCCTCATTCAATTTCAAACACTATACAACACTTCTCGGTCGGTTTTCAACTCTTAAACAGTTTTGATGTGAGAAGAAAAGTGTTTAAAAAAATGATGCTAGGTAATTTTATCAATTCCTGGAATCATCAATTTAATGTATTCCAATGGCTTTTCCTGAAATACAATTTTTGTCTTGGCTTTCTTGCCGAAAGCATTTTCAACAACACATTCTCCTGTAATTTGCCCATCCTTTATTTTGGGGTTCCAATTTTCATGTCCATAACATTCATAAATATAAAAACTCATGCCCAGGGACGGAATTGAACCGCCGACACGCGGATTTTCAGTCCGCTGCTCTACCGACACAGCTACCTGGGTACTGTTTGCTTACACAACCACCGCCACTACCTGACACCAACACAACAAATTCCAACTAAAAAGGGAATTACCCCCTCATGATGTGTCCCCCTTTTGAACTGGACAGATAATTGTGTAAGAATTTAGGTAGAGC
>CAZDAF010000477.1:0-2378 GCA_964503115.1 uncultured bacterium | reverse complement strand
TACAGGGCATCAAAAAGGACAGCGAGTTCCGGATAATAAAGGACTACCTACTGGAGTTTCCCATCCATAGACCAAAAGGCATCGAGACATATTTAAGGGCGGCTCGGATTTACAGGGATTGCAGGAAAAAGGGCAAGACGGTAAGAAAAACACTTGATTGTATCATTGCCGCAATATGCATGGAAAACGACCTGATCCTCTTTCATAAAGATAGCGACTTTAACCTCATCGAAGCATGCACCGGGTTTAAGACGTTAAAGGTATAAGACAAAGAGATCCGACCAAATTTTAAGCTTCGTTCAATAAACCTTATCCAAATTTTTAAGCCCCGCGCGGTAGTCCTCCTCGTCCAGGTTGCTTTTCACCCCATACTCGGAAAGTATGCCTATCATTTTGCTTATGGATATGCCCGCAAGCCGGGAGGCCCTTCCAAGGGATGCCTCGCCTTTTTTGTATTCCTCTATAGCGAGGAGGACCCTCCCCCTGTCTATCAGGTTCCTCACCGCGCTTGAGAGGTCTCCCTTTTCTTCCCTGGCCAGATTTTTTACAAAATCGTAGTCCTTCTTGTCTACCCTTATGCTCATAGTTTTGTGAGGCATCGCGTCTCCTCCTATTTTATCTTAAGTTTTTCTTTTGCCATTTTTACAATCCCATCGCTGTACCTGCCGTTTTTAACGAGCGTTTCTAACGCAGTTTCAGTCATCTCGGTATCGATTATTCCTTTCTCTGACAACCTGACCAGTATAGCGATGGCTGAGGTAAAGGATAACTTAAGGAGCTTGCAAGCCTTGATGGCGTTTTTATCGTCAGTAGCAACGAGCTTTGCCTTCCTTTCAAGGGCCAGCACCAATGTCTCGGCCTCCCCCTTGCATATACGGAAGTCCTGCATAAGCCGGGTGCATAAGGCAGTGTTCGACATCTTCATAACGACGATCTTCTTTTCCTGTATCCTCTTCCGTATGAGCAGAGCGTCGAAGCTCTTCTTTCTATAGCAAGATTCCGTCTCCACCTCTCGTGGTATCAGGACCTTCCCCCCATAATCGTTGAGGAATTCGTCGAGGAGATCCACCTTGGCCAGCAATATTAGGGTAGAGGAATCAAATACCACCATGATTATAATTTATTATATCTGTAATAATATGTTGCGTCAAGGAGATTGGAAATACAAGAAAGAACCCTCTCCGCACCCTCTGAAAATTCCACCGAAATATATAAATTCGGCCACGCTTGAGAGCGTGGTTCGCTGAAACGGCAAATCGCCTCCCCACTTTACTGGCAGGGAGGCGATTTCAGGAAAGTTGGAATAACGCTTACAAATCAGAATCCCTGCCAGGGATCCTGCCACGTACTGAGTTTCTCTTTAATCTTCGCGCCGATTTCCTTCGGATCCCACGGTCCTTCCGAACCGGGTTTTTCCGCAACTACGTCACGTGTGAAGTAAAGGTGCTCGATGTGGTTTCCGCGCAGCATGAATATCTTTCCCGTAACGTCGGCAGCTTCGTCGCTCGCAAGCCAAACCACTACGGGCGGCACGAGGTTGGGAGAAGTCTCGACATCCAGCCCCGGAGTCTTCATTACGGGCAGGTCTTCGGTCATGCGCGTCAGCGCCACCGGAGCGATTGCGTTTATATTGATGCCGTACTTCTTGCCCTCGATGGCCAACACTCGGGTCAACCCGGCTATACCGGCCTTTGCGGCGCCATAGTTGGCCTGACCGAAATTACCGAACAGCCCCGAAGTGCTTGTGGTGTTGATAATTCTGCCGGGACCGCCGCGCTCCTTGAGATACTTAAACATCGGCAACGTACAGCAATACGTTCCTTTGAGATGCACGGCTATAACCGGTTCCCAAAAGTCCTCTGACATTTTTGTGAAACTTTTATCCCTTAAAATGCCGGCGTTATTGACGAGAATATCCGCCTGACCGAATGCATCAACAGCGGCTTTGAAAATATTTTCGCCGCCTTCTACTGTGGAGACGCTATCGAAGTTGGGAACCGCCTCTCCACCGCCGGCCTTGATCTCCTCAGCCACCTTGCTCGCAGCGGCGTCCGAACCGCCTGCACCGTCACGTGTACCACCCAAGTCGTTCACAACGATCTTCGCCCCTTCTTTAGCCATAGCCAAAGCATGTTCACGGCCTATGCCTCCTCCCGCTCCGGTGATAATCGCTACTTTTCCATCCAGCAAACCCATTTTACACCTCCTGTTTTTTTAATTCTTTGCTATCGGTTATATCGACGCCCCATACCGGGGCGCAACCTGGAATGAATGATGATTCATTCATAGCACACCCGGCGAGTCACGTCAACAGGGGCATCGCATCTAGTGTAGTGTATCATAAATAAGGGAACATATAAAAATTTCTCGTGTCTAAA
>CAZDAF010000476.1:0-2389 GCA_964503115.1 uncultured bacterium | reverse complement strand
AATTCAAAACGCTGACCAATACATTATTTAATTTAATCGGCCCTGGAAAATGATGTCTGTTTCCGTATAATAGATTAATGTGGAAGTAATAGGGGAAGGTATTTGAAAGAAAAAATGAAATCGGTATTTATTGTGGATGACGATCCCACGATCCGCAATTCCCTCGAAGATTATCTTGGTTTTAGAGGGTTTGATGTCATGGCGTTCAATAACGGTCAGCTAGTGTCAAGGGTATTGGAATACGGCACTCCCGATTTGATTATAAGCGATATACGAATGCCCGAGTTGAATGGAATCTCCCTTCTTCGCAGATTGAAAAAGAGTGAAAAAACCAGGAACATCCCGGTAATATTAATGTCCGCTTATGAAGATGATGCCATACTTAAGGATGCCAAAAAACTCGGAGCCGATTTCTTTCTTTTCAAACCGTTCCCATTGGATCGCCTGGATAAGTTGATAGAAAAGATCCTGCGCACGATGGAAAATAAAAGCGGTAAAGGTACTTAGTATTAACCGACCACTAATGTAACTCGTGGAGTAACATGGAAGTATCGCTATATTTGTTGCCCGATTCCCTGAGGAGGCTGTCTTGTCAGTCCAATTTAAGAGAAAAGTGACATTTATCGACACCCTCCGCCCGTCCTTCAAGCATTTATGAAATTCGCTCTTGAAAATAGGTTGTAAGTGTTCTACTTTTTCCTCAGCGCATGGAAAATTCCTCAAATGATCGAGTTGACTTCAAACAGTTCCGTCGGTCGGCGATAAAAGCACACCGCTTATTGTTAAAAGATTTAAGCGCGCGAGGAGCCGCTCCGCCCGCCGAAGTGGAAAGGACCGCGCGCATAACCACCTTCCGGCTGCTTTATTTCCTCTCGGCGGGGTGCCGTGGCCTGATGGACATCCCCGACTATCGCAAGTCGCCCCGGCCGTTCATGCAGAACATACATCGGTGGGTGCGTGATAATCCTCCCCACGCGCGCAGATATTTTTCTTACGGCGATCTTTTCGAGCCCAGCCGGCAACCCCTATTGTGGCAACTTCATCCCTCGGACGACGCGATTAAAGAGGCTATCGCCATGCTGGTGGAGATAGAGCCTTCGACGTGGGCCGCGAATTGGCCCGCGAGCCTCTATCCATACTTTATCGATCCGCAGGCCAGGCGAGAATCGGGCAGCTATTACACTCCCAACCCGGTGGTGCGCCATATAGTATCCCGGGCCCTGGGGCCGCTATGCTACAGGTCGCCTGAGCGAAGGCGGGGATTGCGCGATCCGGAGGAGATTCTATCGGCCAGGGTTTTAGACCCCTCGATGGGGGACGGCCGGTTTTTGATGGCGTCGGTAGATTATTTGGCGGACGCGCTGGCGCAATCACGCAGCGAAAAGCTCGATATCGAGCACCGCGTCGAGACGGCCCGACATTGTATATACGGTGTTGATCGAGACCCTACGGTGGTGGATCTGGCACGTATCGCGCTGTGGCTGCATCTTGGCGACGCCGGTGTCGAAACGGATTTCCTGCGGCAGCACATTCAGCCCGGCGATGCGCTGATGGGCGCTACGCTGGACGAAATGGAGAAATCCTTCGATGAATTCGATAAAGACGCCACTCAGCTAGCCCTTTTTAAACCCGAAGCGCAACCGCCTCCGCCGGTTTCTCTAAGGAAGGTCGCCCAAAGCGGCAGGATGATAGACCGAATAAAATCCCTGGCGCACCTCTGGACGAGTATTTTCATGGATAACGAGCCCGCTATTGAGCTTTTCGGCGCCGCCCGGTCAGCAGTTTATCGGGCCAGCGAAGAAAGGTGGGTCGAAATCGAGTCGCATCCTGCGATGGGTTTTGCACACGGGTTGGCCGCCGAACACGGTTTTCTTCATTGGGAGCTGCGTTTCCCGGAGGTGTTTTTCCCTCGTGACGATCGACAGGGAGGCTTCAACGCCGTCGTGGGCAACCCTCCATATCGCAAGGAGCGGGGCTACGGTGAACGCTCGCTATCGAGGTTGTCTCCGGTATCCGGCAAATGGGGCGAAGGCAAGATGGATCTGATAGCCCTTTTCATACACCGTGGGCTGGACCTCCTGACTTCGGGAGGAATACTCTGTTTCATCACTTCATCCTATTGGCTTAGTGCTGAAGGAGCCCGAAAGCTCAGGAGCAGGCTGGCCGAATCGGAAAACATCGTAAATTTCATCGATCTCGGGACGGCGCCGGTTTTTCAGGGGCTCAGCGGCAGGCATTGCATCGTGGCCGTATCGAGAGGTGTGCGACATCCCAGTCCCACCTCGATAACCACTATCAAGCCGGAATACGAAAGCGACCCGATTTCTATCGAGCGCCTGACCGATTATCCCCGAGAGGTCTTCGATACCGTCGAGGTAAGCGATCAAAG
>CAZDAF010000475.1:0-2410 GCA_964503115.1 uncultured bacterium | reverse complement strand
TCCGGTTTCAGACGCAGGTATTGCTTGACGAATTTTTATATGGTTCCTATCATCAGTCTCTATCGCGGCCTTTGACTGAAAGGGGTGATCGGCGATGAAAGAAACCGTGGCTTATAAAATTCTAAGGTCTCATCTGATTGAGGGCGTCCTCGAGCCTGGAGAGGAGATCGGAATTCGCATCGATCAAACCCTGCTTCAGGACGCCACCGGGACAATGGCCGATCTGCAGTTCGAGGCTTTGGGAATGCCGAAGGTCAGGGTATCGCCGGCGGTAAGCTATGTGGATCACAACATGCTCCAGACCGGCTTCGAGAATATGGACGACCATCTCTTCCTTCAGACGTTCGCACAATCTCACGGTATTATTTTTTCCAGACCGGGCAACGGTATTTGCCACCAGGTACATCTCGAGCGGTTCAGTGCGCCGGGGCAAACACTTCTCGGTGCGGATTCTCATACCCCGACGTGCGGTGGGGCGGGCATGATAGCCATCGGCGCCGGCGGCCTGGACGTTGCGGTGGCGATGGGCGGCGGGCCGTTTTATCTCACATGCCCGAAAATCATGGGCATTCGGCTGGTCGGCAAACTACAGCCGTGGGTCACCGCCAAGGACGTAATCCTAGAAGTGCTGCGGCGCATAACCGTAAAAGGCGGGGTGGGAAAAATAATCGAATATCACGGCCCGGGCATCGGCTCGCTCCAAGTACCCGAAAGAGCCACCATAGCAAACATGGGCGCGGAAACCGGTACCACAACGTCAGTGTTTCCCTCCGACGATGTAACCCGCGAATACCTCGCCATGCAACAGCGCGAAAAACAATGGGATCCGATCTCAGCCGATCCCGACGCTGAATACGACGAGCTTATCGAGATCAATCTCGACGAACTCGAGCCGCTGGTGGCCATGCCGTCAAGCCCGGATAACGTGGTGAAGGTAAAGGACTGCGATGTGCCCGTGGTGCGGCAAGTCAACATCGGCTCCTGCACCAATTCCTCGTACCGCGAGCTGACGATTGCGGCGAAGCTGTTGAAAGGCAGGAAAATCGCGCCGCACGTCAGCCTCAACATCGCTCCCGGCAGCAGGCAAGTGATGCACATGCTTGCGGAAAACGGCGGTTTCGAGTCTTTCATTTCGGCGGGCGCCAGGATTCTGGAATCCGCCTGTGACGGTTGTATCGGCATGGGCAGCGCCCCCGGAACGGGCGTCCATTCGGTACGAACATACAATCGCAACTTCCCGGGCCGCTCGGGAACCAGGGATGACCTCATCTACCTTGTCAGCCCCGAAACCGCCGCCGCTACCGCCATCACCGGGCGGCTGACGGATCCGCGCGAGATGGGCGTATACCCCGATGCGCCCTGGCCCGAATCCTTCACCATCGACGATTCCATGCTGCTCGAACCGGAGGACGACCCGTCTGCGGTCGAGGTCTTACGCGGCCCGAACATCAAGCCGTTGCCTAAAAACGAACCGCCGGAAGATAATATCGCCGACGAGGTGTTGCTGAAGGTCGGCGACAACATCACCACCGACCATATAATGCCCGCCGGGCCGAAGATATTGCCGCTTCGCTCGAATATTCCCGCCATCGCCCGACACGTGTTCGAGCAGGTGGACGATACTTTTGCCGCGCGCGCAAAGACCGCCGGGGGAGGGTTCATAGTCGGCGGCGAAAACTACGGACAGGGAAGCTCGCGCGAGCATGCGGCGCTGGCGCCGATGTTCCTGGGCATCAAGGCGGTTTTCGCAAAAAGTTTCGCAAGAATTCACAAAAACAACCTTATCAACTTCGGCATAGTACCCTTCGAACTCGAAAAAGGGGCCTACGAAAAAATCGAGCAGGGAGATCGTCTAAGCATAAATAACCTGAGAGAAGACCTTGAAGCGGGAAGGACGCCCAAAGTCACAAACACCGACAGGGATATGGGAGTGGGAGTGAAGTTAAACCTCAGCGAACGTAATCGTAAGGTGCTCTTGGCCGGGGGATTACTGAACTACATCAAGGCCCAAGCCGCCGGAAGTGAATAACCGGACTCTACTTACCTTTTAAGGCATAGTTTCTTGGCGGCTATGCCCATCAGATAAACTAAATCTCCCTCCGTGCACGCTGCCTTTTCGGATACGGATCTTTCCACCAACGCGGTCGCGACATCAATTATTTGAAGAGAAATGATGTAAGTATCTCCCAATTTACTGATGCTTCCGCTGATGATCTTTTCAACTCCGAGAACACGCCCGACCTGCACAACACATTCCGATGACGTGCACCCGGTTTGCTGAAAGCCGATTTCCGCCATAACCGTCTCTATATTGGCCCTGTCGCATACCCTGAAATAGCCTGTGCCCTGAAGCTCCACCCTCAAGGGATCGGAGAGGGACTTGGCAATGCTTTCCGTCTGTTGACCACTT
>CAZDAF010000474.1:0-2424 GCA_964503115.1 uncultured bacterium | reverse complement strand
TGAGGTGAGTTTTTTGTTTGCCGATTGCACTGACTTTTCTCCCTTTTCCTTCGTTTCAGTGTTGTAGTTGTGGAGTGTTTGTGCAGTAACCGGCTCGGGTAGAGCTTCTCCCATTTCTTCAGCGGAGGGGAGTGCTTCTGGCTGTTGTTGCTGCTTTTGTTGTGGGTCTGGCATGTTTTGTATGAGTTATCCGACTTGATCCATCATTTTTTCAAGATCGTGGATTTTTTCTTCTTCTCTTCTGTTGTTGATCTCTTCAAGTTTTTTTCGTGTCTCGCGGCCGCTTGTGTCGATTTCGTTTCGAAGGTGGCTGATGGCTGCATCCAGTTTTCTTTTTTGATCTTCGAATATTTGTTGTCTGGACTCCATGTCGGTTTCGGGATTTTTTGCAAGCCGTGCTTCGGATTCTGCCGTTATTGCGTCACAGTGCTCGTTGAAACCCTGTTGCAATTTTGCAAGGTACTCTCGTTGTTCGTTAATGGTCTGGGTATAGAGTGCGTCGAGGTCTTCAGCCATGAAAGTTGGTTAAAGTTCATTTTATTATAGCAAAAAAGCGAGTTTTTTTGAAGTTGTTGCTTTTTTTGTGACTTATTGGTTGACTTTTTCATGCTTTTGTCATTAGATTATCATCTTGACCTGATCCTTGACTTTGAAACTGGGCCTAGGCCCACAAACCAAGAGGGAAATTGCCCTATGCCGAAACAACTGAGAAAAATTTTTGCTGTGAGGTTTACGAACAAGGAGGTCCGCTTCGCGCCAGCGCTTCTGGAGAAGAGCGGCGATCTTTGTTGCGACCTCCGCTTCGATCGTCCGATCGACTTCTTCGGTCCGGACGAGGACGATAGGCTGAGGCTTCGCATCATCATGCTGGAGCCGCCGGATGACTCGATTCTTCAGAAAGTCATCGGGGATACGTCGTACGACCTAGCTCGGGTGGAGAAGTTCCCGCGGAACAATGGGCCGTTGACCTACTTCGTCTCCTTCGATGAGGGTGTTGCGGGGGCGGTGCGAACAGCCTACCAGGCTGGACTCCGCTACGCGGAGACGGTGTTGGACCGGTTCACCCCGTGTCGCATCGTAGCCCGCGTCGAGTCGGGGAGGGACGTTCCAGGCGAGCTCCGTGAGCTCTCGGAGGAATCCTTGTTCGAGTATCCGCGGAACGATATGACGCGAATGGCCTTCGACAAGGCTGTCTGCGTGCGCATCGAGGAGCACCGTAACGATCTCGAGCACTTCCTGCGCGGCAACGTCCTGGCTTCGTTTCATACGGAAGGTCTTGCGCCGGTGAAAGGGTCCTTGTAGGACCTGAATTGATGCCGGCGGTACGTCCGCCAAACGGCCCTGCAACGATGCAGCGGCACGGATGGTGGCACTTGATTCGCCGGGGGTAAACGCTCAACCCCCGGCAGCACGTTTTTTTAAAACTATTTCACGGTCACACTCTTGGCCAGATTTCTTGGCATATCTGGGTTATTTTGGCGTAAAACGGCCAGTTGATACGCCAAAAGCTGAACTGGAATAATATTGACGATAGGGGAGGCATTTCCGGCATCGGGAACTTTGATCCAGTAGTCGAAAACATCTTCATTTTGAGGAGAAACACCAATAATGTATCCTCCTCGTGCTTTTACCTCCATAGCATTATTTAAGATATCGGTGCGTGATTCGTCATTTGCTACGATTGCAATGCAAGGCGTTCCCTGACTAATCAAGGCGATAGGTCCGTGCTTCAGCTCTCCTCCGGCAAAACCTTCGGCATGAATGTACGAAACTTCTTGTAGTTTTATTGCGGCTTCAAGGGCTACAGGGTAATTCACCGCTTTTCCAATGACGTACATGCTTTCAAAATCTTTTATCTGTTCCGCAACTGTGTGGATGTGTTGTTCATACCGCGGATTTAGCATGTCGTTAATTTTTCCAGCAGTGTCAATCAGGAGTCTTTTTCCCTCAACCAAACGGTCATCACATGCATAAGCCAGCATGGTGAGGATGGCGAGCTGAGAGGTTGTGGCCTTGGTAGAAGCAACCGCTTTTTCAGGCCCTGCCTTAATATGAATGGCATAATCTGACATGCGATCCATGGTCGATCCTTCAACATTAATGATGGAAAGTACCTTTGCGCCTTTTTCTTTTGCTACTTCAAGCGCCTCGAGTGTGTCAGCCGTTTCTCCACTTTGGGATACGGCTATGACCAGACTTTTTTCTTTTAGAAAGTCTTGTTGGCTTGGGAATTCAGACCCAACAATTACATTTACGTGTCTTTGCGCCACTTTTGAGAAAAGATATGACGCTGCGTGGCACACTTTGCCCGCAGTCCCACATCCAATTAAGAATGTTCCATACGCTTTTTTAATTTCGTCAGCCAGATGGAGAATTTCGGAATCTTTTTGATCGGGCTATTGAAGACTCAAAGCCGAGTGCAAG
>CAZDAF010000473.1:0-2442 GCA_964503115.1 uncultured bacterium | reverse complement strand
TGACCCGAAAGACATCGAGTTTTTCATGGAAAAACGAGGAGACCATCACAATCATTCAGAAGGGAGGCATGACCCCGAACGATTGGCGGGAAGCAAAATAACGATAGAAATAATAAAAGACGCTATTGAATCGCTTCCCGAAAAGTATCGGGAAGTATTGGTTTTAAGAGATGTCGAAGAGTTTACCAACAAAGAAGTCGCCGACATGCTCGGTTCGAATATTTCCGCGATTAAAAGCAGGCTTCATCGGGCTCGCATCATTCTACGCAAAAAGCTCCTGCAACTCTACGAATCGGAAATAAAGAAAAGTGACCGGCCTTTTATCGCAAACCGGGACAGGGTCGAAAGGTTTCATCATGGAGAAAAGCTTTCTCCCGGCGATGAGGATGAGTCGATGTTGCTTAGTTCGAATTAAAGAGGAAGTTTTCATAAGTCGAAACCGGGATTTTGTAGCAAAGGAAGAGATTCTCAGCGGAGACATTCCGTTCACCACGATTCTTGACAAGTAGCACAAGAGTTACTACTATCAGGGAAAAAGCGAGAAAGGAGGGCAACGGGATGCCAAGTTTAAAAGGAAGTCAAACGGAGAAGAACATTTTGGTCGCTTTTGCGGGCGAATCGCAGGCCAGAAATCGCTACGCCTTTTTCGCTAGCAAGGCCAAGAAGGACGGTTACGTTCAAATCAGCGATATCTTTACCGAAACGGCTGATCAGGAAAAAGAACACGCCAAGAGGCTCTTTAAATTCCTGGAGGGTGGAGAGGTTGAAATTACCGGGGCCTTCCCGGCCGGCGTGATCGGGGACACAGTTGATAATTTAAAGGCCGCCGCTGCAGGTGAAAACCATGAGCACACTCGGATGTATCCGGAATTCGCCAAGGTGGCACGCGAGGAAGGCTTCGATGAAATAGCCGGAATATTCGAGAGCATCGCGGTAGCCGAAAAACAGCACGAGAAACGCTACCTCGACCTCGCAGCCAACATTGAGACCGGCCGTGTTTTCAAGCGCGACGAAAAGGTCGTCTGGCGATGCCGAAACTGTGGGTATCTGCACGAGGGCGAAGAAGCTCCGGACGAATGCCCGGCATGCGCGCATCCCCAGGCTTACTTTGAGCTTCTGGGTGAAAACTGGTAGAAGTTGGTGGATGGCTGTCCGATACAATGACAAGGGGAGGGGGCAAAGCAATGGATGAGAAGTTAAGGGATGCCTTATATCAGGCGTACACCGGCGAGGCAAAGGCCGCCCTCAGGCTGAAACTATACGCTGAAAAAGCCGAGCAGGAGGGCTATCCGCAGATGGCCAAGCTTTTCCGTGTGATCGCTTACTCCGAAGAAATACATGGCGAACGCGCACTTCGAATGCTGAAAGAAATCAAGAGCACGGAAGAAAATCTTCAGGACAGTTTCGAGTCCGAAACTCAAGTAGCCGAGGTAGCCTACGACAAGTTCGTGAAATTGGCTGCAGATTTGGAGAATAAGCCGGCCGGCTTGGTTTTCAGCCAGGCTAAGGATGTCGAGGAGGTACACGCCAAGCTTTATAAAGAGGCGATGAACCACCTCATGGAAGAGCGTGAAACCAATTATTACGTTTGCAAGGTCTGCGGTTATGTGTCCGATGGAATGCTCCCGGACGAGTGCCCGGTGTGCGGTGCTAAGAAAGAACGGTTCGAAGAATTCGAATAGGGCGGATTTTTACGTACATCATCTTTATCGCGCGCAGATGCAGATGGAGTTGTCTGCGCCGCCGAAAGGAGGAAGCAAATGGCAAAAGATGAAAAAACGCTTACTACCAATTTCGGGACGCCTGTCGATGACGATCAGAACACCGTGACTGCGGGCATCCCCGGCCCGGCCCTCATGCAGGACGTGCACCTGCTTGAGAAACTGGCGCACTTTAATCGTGAGCGCATCCCCGAGCGCGTGGTGCACGCCAAGGGCGCGGGCGCCTACGGGTACTTCGAACTCACAGCCGACGTGACCAAATACACCAAGGCCGGGTTCCTCTCCGAGGTGGGCAAAAAAACCGAGGTGTTCGCCCGTTTTTCCACCGTGGGCGGCGAGAAGGGGTCGGCCGACGCTGCGCGCGACCCGCGCGGCTTCGCACTCAAGTTCTACACCGAGGAGGGTAACTACGACATGGTGGGTAACAACACACCGGTGTTCTTCATCCGCGATCCGCTCAAGTTTCCCGACTTCATCCATACCCAGAAGCGCAACCCAGCAACAAACCTCCCCGACCCGGATATGTTCTGGGATTTTCTGTCGCTGACGCCGGAGTCAATCCACCAGGTAACCGTACTGTTCTCCGACCGGGGTACTCCCAAGTCTTTTCGTCACATGAACGGCTATTCCAGCCATACATTCAAATGGTACAACGACAAAGGGGAACATTTCTGGGTGCAGTACCACTTCAAAACCGTGCAAGGTATCCGGAACTTTACCC
>CAZDAF010000472.1:0-2473 GCA_964503115.1 uncultured bacterium | reverse complement strand
CAGAGTGTCCTGGAAATTGAGGATCCCGCAAAGCGGCTCGAACAACTTTCAGCATTATGCAGGGCGAAATCGAAATTCTGCAGGTCGAGAGAAAGATAAGAACCCGTGTCAAAAAACAGATGGAAAAAACGCAAAAAGAATACTATCTGAACGAGCAGATGCGGGCCATACAGAAAGAACTCGGCGAAAAGGACGATTTCCGTAGCGAGGTTCAGGAACTCGAAGACCGCATGAAAAAAAAGAAACTCAGTCCCGAGGCTGAGAAAAAAATTAAAAGCGAGATAAAAAAATTCAAGCTCATGAGCCCGATGAGCGCGGAGGCTACGGTAGTTCGGAACTACATCGACTGGGTATTGAGCTTGCCGTGGAACGAATTCAGTGAGGATCAGAGTGACATCACCGAGGCGGAGCGCATACTCGAGGAAGACCACTACGGCCTCAAGAAGGTGAAGGAGCGTATCGTCGAGTACCTCGCCGTGCAAATGCTCGTCAAAAAGATGAAAGGCCCCATACTGTGCCTTGTCGGGCCGCCCGGGGTCGGTAAAACCAGTGTCGGCAAAAGCATTGGGAAGGCCACTGGGCGGGAGTTTGTTCGAGTGTCGCTCGGTGGAGTGCGTGACGAGGCGGAAATCAGAGGTCATCGCCGTACGTATATCGGCGCTTTGCCCGGAAAAATCATCCAGATGATGAAGCGAGCGGGAACCTCGAACCCGGTTTTCCTCCTCGACGAGGTGGACAAGATGAGTTCTGATTTCCGGGGCGATCCGTCCAGCGCCTTGCTCGAAGTGCTCGACCCCGAGCAAAACCACGTGTTCAACGACCATTACCTGGATATTGATTACGACATGTCGCACGTTATGTTCGTTACCACCGCGAATCAGGTTCATCCCATTCCGCCCGCGTTGCAGGATAGAATGGAAATCATTCGCCTGCCCGGCTATACGGAAGATGAAAAGCTCGAAATCGGCGTCGGGTTCCTTCTCCCCAAGCAAAAGGAAAATCACGGATTAAAAGACACCGACATAACTTTCACCCGCAACGCCATCCTTACCATCATACGCCAGTACACTCGCGAAGCCGGAGTGCGTAATCTCGAGCGGGAAATAGCGAACATTATGCGAAAAATCGCCAAGGAAATAGTGAAAGACGGCAAGGACAAGAAAATTGTCGTGAACACTGCAAGCATCGAGAAATACCTCGGTGTTCCCAAATACCGCCATAGCATAACCGAGCAATTCGATATGGTAGGGTTGGCTAACGGGTTGGCGTGGACCGAAGTGGGCGGCGAACTCCTGATTATAGAGGCCAGCGTGGTGCCAGGCAAAGGCAAATTGACGCTCACCGGTAAACTGGGCGAAGTCATGCAGGAGTCCGCTCAGGCCGCCATGAGCTATATACGAAGTCGTACGGATACGCTTGGCATTCCGCCGAACTTCTATGCCGAAAACGACTTCCACATCCACGTTCCAGAAGGCGCGACCCCGAAGGACGGGCCCAGTGCCGGCATTGCGCTGGCCACGAGCATAGCTTCCGCTCTTACCAAACGGCCCGTCAGGCGCGATATGGCGATGACCGGCGAGATTACTCTTCGCGGCAGGGTGATGCCCGTCGGGGGGCTTAAGGAAAAACTGCTCGCCGCACATCGTGCAGAATTGAAAACCGTTCTGATACCCAAGGAAAACGAAAAGGAACTCGAAGATATTCCCAAAAAAATAAAGGAAATGATAGAGATCGTGCATGTGGATCACATGGATGAAGTGCTCGAGCGATCTCTAATGGAAGCCGTAGCTTCTGCCGAAGAAAAATTTTCCGATGGCGGCGAGGACGAAACAGAACCCACCGAGGCAGCCTACGAAAGCGGGCAGGTAACCGATATGCCCGCCGGATAGCGGCGCCTTAGCCGATGGTTGAATCAACCGGGGCCGGGGCGAAAAACCTCGGCCCTGAAATATTCGGGCGGTTAGCTCAGGGGTAGAGCACCGGCCTTACAAGCCGGGGGTCACTGGTTCGAAACCAGTACCGCCCATTTATAAGAACTAACAGGACATAATCTATGAAAAGAACCGTGATTTTCACCTTGAAATCGTCCCGGGTTGCCAGGCTCGGGATTCTTCCTTTTATTGCGATTTTGATTGGGTTGGTAGCATATTCGTATGCATCGACTTATGACATATGGTCTTTTGCCGTTATAGGCGATTCGCGCAACAACTCCAAAACATTCAACAAATTGCTGGATTTGATACTGGAAGACTCATACCGACCCAAAATGTTGTTTCACACCGGCGATATGGTTAATATGGGTTCCAATAACGCCGAGTGGATACGGTACAATAGGGCAATTGCCAAGTTGGCCGGTCGGATCGAGGTATATCCTGTGGTGGGTAATCATGAAATGTTCGGCGATAACAAACTCCTTGCTTATTTAAGAGAAGCCAGACCTCCCGGTGGAAGTCTTTATTATGGATTTACATAT
>CAZDAF010000471.1:0-2490 GCA_964503115.1 uncultured bacterium | reverse complement strand
GTTGAATATCATGAGCTTGGGAGGACTTGCGCTTGGGGTGGGAATGCTGGTGGATAACGCGATTGTGGTACTCGAGAATATATACAGACTGCGCGAATCGGGAGAAGGTATTGAAGAAGCTGCGGTTGAGGGCAGCGCCGAGGTTACTTCCGCCATCATGGCCAGTACCTTGACTACGTTGGCGGTATTTCTGCCATTGATATTTGTTCGCGGCATGGCCGGAGTCATGTTCAAGCAACTCTCGCTGGTGGTGGTTTTTGCGCTTTTATGTTCTTTGGCGGTAGCATTGACCCTCGTTCCCGTGCTTGCCTCCAGGTTGCTCGGCCCGGCAAAAATTCCCGAATCAACAAACGAAACATTGGTAAACAGGCTGTTTGATCTCAGCGTACGATTTTCCGAGCAATTGGAAAATTCGTATAGACGTCTGCTACAAGCTTCTCTTAATCGTCGCAAATCGGTGTTGATCTCGGCGGCTTTGCTTTTTTTTGGAAGCTTGTTGCTGATTCCGTTTGTCGGCGTTGAGCTTATGCCGAGCGCCGATGAGGGCTACGTGCGGGTCACTGCCGAAATGGAAGTGGGCACTCGACTCGACATTATGGACGAGAAATTCAAAGTCATCGAAAACATTGTGATTGAGGCGGTACCTGAAATAGAAGATATGGTAGCCAGTGTCGGCGGATCGCCTTGGAGGGCTTCAGGGTCTCATACGGGCCGGATGAGAATCGCTCTTAAACCTAAAAATCAGCGATCTCGATCCAGCGAGGAGATTGCCGCAATATTACGGAAAAAACTGGCGAATATTCCGGGAATTACCACTCGTATTCGTGCGGGGCAGGGATTTTTCCTGATGCGGATGGCCACGAGTGGAACGGAAAAGATTAGAATAGACATCCGGGGATATGATTTCGAAATCGCCGATGAATTGGCGGCGCTTGTAAAACGTTTGGCCGAAGAGGTAGACGGTGTAACGGACGCGCAGATCAGTCGCGAGAGCGGCAGCCCGGAGAACCTAATAATAATCGATCGGCAAAAGGCCGCGAACATGAAGCTGACGGTTTCGAGGATCGCGAACACTCTCCAAACGACACTGTCCGGAACGCCTGCAAGTTATTATCGCGAGGGCGGCGATGAATACGCTATCCGGGTTCAATTAAAGGATGCACGGAAAAGGCGTATCGATGAAATTTTGGACTTGACGATAACCAACTCCGACGGAAGGCAGATAGAGTTGCGAAACGTGGTGCAGGTGAAACCTCGCACCGGCCCGGCGCTTATCGAGCGTAAGGATCAGGAACGCGTCATTACCGTCTCGGTAAACATCACCGGAAGGGACATGGGGTCGATAATCGCAGATATGCGCAAGAGCTTTATATCCATACCCAAACGGCGGGATTTCGATATAGTCTTCGGAGGAGATTACGAAGAACAACAGGAAGCGTTCGGGGAATTATTATTGGCTTTTATCCTGGCCATAGTGCTTGTGTACATGGTGATGGCGTCCCTTTACGAATCGATGCGAGACCCGTTTGTGGTAATGTTTTCAGTTCCGTTGGCAGTGATAGGCGTTATTCTGATACTTCTTTTCACCAACACAACCTTCAATATCCAGTCGTTTATCGGCTGTATAATGCTGGGAGGGATAGTGGTCAACAACGCTATACTCCTTGTAGATCACACCAATTTACTTCGCCGACGGGACGGTATGCCGATCAGGAAAGCTATCGAGGAGGCCGGGCGACGGAGGCTCAGACCTATTTTGATGACGGCCATGACGACGATACTTGGGTTAATGCCTTTGGCTTTGGGATTGGGTGAGGGTGGAGAGGCGCAGGCTCCGATGGCCAGGGCGGTTATCGGAGGATTGTTGAGTTCGACGCTTATCACACTGGTGTTTGTGCCGGTCGTTTATTCGATTATCGAGGAGCGGGCTTGGAAAAAGGGCAGTGAAAATAACGGGTTACAACCACCATCGCCCTCTGAAGATTCCGGGTCGGATAAAACGCCGCCTTTTAGATCGTCCCGTTAAAAAAGTTAGGAGGCCGAATATGTCTTTTTTGAAGCCAAATATGAATATTTTCCGCCTGCTGTCGGTCGGCGCTGTACTGGTATGGTTTTCGCACTTAATCTTGCCCGCTTCCATGGCTGAGTCGGCGGAAGAGCCGATCGAAATTTCGGTCGAAAGCGCGATCATCATAGCGCTGGACAATAACCGGGCGGTCAGGGTGGAGCGATTGACTCCTCTTATCCGCCATGAGTTGGAATCGCAGGAACGCGCGGCCTTCGATCCCAGAATTACGGGCGAATTTTCTTATTCTCAAGAACGGACTTTGCAGCAATCGCAATCATCGGGCGAAGCGACACCCATCGAAAACGAACACACCCAGGGAAACGTGGGTATATCCGAATCAATTCCCACCGGTACGAATGTAAGCTTCGATATATCGACGGATCGAATTTTGTCCGATCTTTATGGCGATTACTACTCGACGC
>CAZDAF010000470.1:0-2492 GCA_964503115.1 uncultured bacterium | reverse complement strand
CAAGTTTGTTAGGAGATGTCTTTAATCGCGTAATCCAGCCCCAACTCCCGGAGTTTTTTCTCGGTGGGAATGCCTGTTTCGATGTCCCAGCCGCGTTCGTCGTAGTAATCGCCGAGCAGTTTGTATGCGATTTCTCTGGTGATTTTTACGTTTTCGTAATAATCCATGTGCATGGGTTCCTCGAACCAGTTTTCGGGGAACTTGTCGGCGGTGCGTGAGAATCCTTCCCTCACGTTCGCCATTTTGAGAAGGTTGTAACCTCTTTCGGCGGCTTTCAGCAACTCGGCCCCGGTCGTTTCAATCCCGGTGGCGGAGCTGAACATTTCAGCATGGATTTTGTTCGAGTAGAACCTGTTTATATGCGCCCTCACGCAAGTGCCCAGGCACGCACTGGCGAAAAAGAACTCCTGGCCGTATTTTTCAAACCTGCCGACATTTATCTTCATCCCGTCCTTGCCGGAAAGGATTCTCTCAATTGCGTCGGCGGGTATTCCGACCCTGTCCATGTGCATTTTGATCCATTCGATAGGTCTGCCGCGTGTGCTGTACAGCGGCGTCGATCCTCCCGGCGCAGCGGCAGGGCCTCTCATGTGCACCGCCATGCCGAACTCCATCGTCCCGAACAGGTCCCAGAATAACGGCCCTTTAACGCCCATGTAAGCGGTCAGCCCTTTCGATATGCTCGGGGCGAATTTTTCCGACTCCTCTCCATACTTCGCAACAACGCCATCGAACCCGTCCGCAAGAACGTCTCCAAAGCCCTCCCTGTGGGCTATTTTTCCGAACCAATCCGCAACGGAATCGTAATTAAACTCGATGCCCTCGCTGCCGAGGTCGCCGGAGGTTATTATCCCCTGCTTGTAAAGGTTGTCCGCAAATTTGAGTAACCCGAAAGCCTCGAACATATCAAGTCCGTACCCATCGAGAATATCGAGTAGCTTGACCGCCTCAAAATAATCCGTTATGCCGTACAGAAAAGATATGACGGTGTTGATGGCGCTCGTCGCATACTTCACCAGTCCTTCGAACCTGCCTTCTTTGATTTGGAGGATGTCCTTATCTCCAATCGGGCACCCGACGCAGCTTATCCTCCGCTTTTTGAACTTTTCGAGATACACCTCTTTAGGCATAACCGGCATTTGTTTTAGAAATCCCATTTCGTGACATTCTTTGAGCGCCGGATAATTTTTTATCCTTTCGAACATTTGATCGCAGACTTTCTTGAATCTCTTTCGGTCTGCGACGCGTACGCCTTTGGTTCCTCTCGTGACGATTGCCTTGAGGTTTTTCGACCCGAATACCGCTGCGAGCCCCCCTCTGCCGAGCGTTGAAGTTTTGTCGACAAAAGCCATCGAAAACTTAACCAGGTTCTCGCCTCCCTGCCCGATTGTCGTAACACCCAGAGGCCTGCCGTGTTTTTCGCAAAGCTCGTTCGAGGTTTGGTTGACGGTTTTTCCCCATAACGATGCAGCGTCGCAGATTTCGATGTCGTCATCCGAAATATTCAAATAAACCGGATTGTTCGCACGACCCGTTACAATCACGTGATCGTACCCGGCGTTTTTCAGCATACACCCGAAGCTCATACCGCCCGCGCCGCCCCATCCGACGGAGTTGTTGGCGGGCAGCCTGGTCAAACTGAAAACCCGCGACGAGCCGGGCGCGAAAGTTCCCACAAGCGGCCCTGCGCCGATTATGATCGGATTGGCGGGCGATAACGGGTCGATCCCGGGCTGCATCATATCGTAAGCCAGCTTGACGCTCATCCCCAGGCCGCCGAGGAATTCCCCGGCAAGCTTCATGTCGAGCGGCTCTTTTTTTATCTCCCCGCTGCTCAAGTCCACCTGAAGGATATTCCCCGCATAACCGCCTGTCTCGCTCTCAATCATTCCAAACCTCCTTCACCTGCCCGGATATGAGATTTCTTCCGCAGGGACGAGCGGCCGGTCGCCCCTGCGATCCCCACCATCATTACGATATAAACAATTTTTCCTCTTATGCGGCTTCGGTTTCACTTCTCACAACTTCCAGGGCGCCGTAAACACAATATTGGGCGCACGTGCCGCACTTGTTGCAATCGTCAGTAAAGCCGATGTCGAACCCGTCGCCATCGTGCTCGATTACAATCCTCGCCTTCGACGGATTGAAAAGCTTTTCGTACGCAAACGAACAAGCCAACTGACAAATCCGGCATCCTGCGCAAGCATCCGGGTAAACCCTGATCTCTACGATTTTCATCCGTTGGTTACCTCTCTTTACACTTTCACGGAGCATTGTTGCATGTCGGTCAGTGCTTCAACTCTTCGCGGAGCTTTTGGATAATGCTGCCGGCGTGCAGGATGTCATAAAGGATAGGATCAAGCGGGGTGGCCTTTATCTCAGAGCCTTTGGTCGAGTTCTTTATTCGGGCGTTGTCGATGTCCACTATTATTTCATCGCCGTCCGATGCCAACGATGCCACTTTGGGCGCGATGAGCACCGGCAACCCGATG
>CAZDAF010000469.1:1718-2498 GCA_964503115.1 uncultured bacterium | reverse complement strand
ATATCTTAGCATAGATCACCCTATTATTTCAACAAAATTTATGAATTATTCGGGTTAGGACAAGTCTGATGAAATTTGAAACAGAAAAAACTATCTCATTTTTGGATTTGGTTGTCGGGGCATGGCAGTTTATTCACGGTTTCGCAACAGGAGCAATATTGACTGGATATTATAACTATATGGGAGGGGGGGTGCCTGTTAGTTTGGGGGCTTTTATCGGCGGGTTAGCGATGGTCGCTCTGTGGTACTTTCAATGGTGGTTTCTTGGCCGATGGTTAGGTTTTAATCCTGCCCCCGGTAGACGTGCCGATGTTTTGGCGTTGTTTGTCCTTTGGTTTCCTGTAGTTCATCTATACGCCGTTTTTCCCGAACATATATCCAACTATACAGTCATTCTCATAACGGTAATCACTTTTTTTCTGTTGAAATTTACGAGCTTTGCCTGGCATCTGGGGCGCCACAGGCGTACTTGGAGGTGGTCTGCGCGTATAACCGCGGCGGTAATTTGCGCAAGCACCACGGTGATTATTTCCTTTGGAGAACCAACGGGGTGGACATGTGCGGCAGTATTTATTTTATCGGTGATCATGTCGATAATCTTATTATCGTTAATCAGGATACCCGGCCGCGCTGGAATACTAGGCTGGGTTCCCGCGTTTCCTGTGTGCATTACCATTGTTCTCGTAGGATACTGGTTTTCGCCCTGTGGCACCGAGGAAGCAACCTTCTACAAGGAAACAAAAGGTAATTGGGAAAAGTCCGCCATCGTGAAAGGCATGG
>CAZDAF010000469.1:0-1708 GCA_964503115.1 uncultured bacterium | reverse complement strand
CAACTTAGCGGTCTAATGGTTACACTGAAAGGGGAGACCAGGCATGCACTGGCGCTTCCGATTAACCACGGAATACAAAGGAAGGTTACCGTGTCCCCGGAGTGCGTCTTTAGAGCGGGGGTGGGAATAACAAAGGGCCCCGGCGGCTATCAGGTAAGCGCTTTCGTAAAAGATGAACGGGGACAATTACATCGAATCGGCGTGTGGTATTTTAAGCGGGACAAAACCAGGTGGGAAGATATATTCGTCAAAGTGGAGCGGCTTGTTGGCTCAAAAGCGCTCCTCATATTACAAGCTTCTACATGGTTCCCGGGTGACAAAGAGTCAAGGGAGGATTTTTCTTACCTTTATATTTCCCAGCCGAGATTTACGCGGGTGAGTTCACCCAAGGCGCGTAATTTGGTTATCATACTCATAGATGCATTGCGCGCCGATCATTTGCAACTTTATGGCTACGAACGGAAAACAGCACCCTTTATAGAACGGTTTGCCAAGAATTCCATTGTCTTCCGTAAAGCATACAGTACGGCTCCCTGGACTACTTTTTCAGTGGCTTCCTTATTCACGGGAAAGAAACCTTCCGATCACGGCGTTGCAGGCTTCAGCTTTGGCATGCAAGGGGAAAAGATTAGTTTGGCGGAGTGCCTTAACAACGCCGGTTATCACACAGCAGCAATTACGGCCAATCCTGCGATCTCGTTCTCCAACGGGTACGGCCGAGGCTTCGACGAGTTCCACGAGATACCCCTGAGCTATCTACCCGCAAAAAGCACACAATGGATAACCCAAGAGGCTATCAAATGGTTGTCAACAGCATCCCAAAAGCAGCCTTATTTCCTTTACCTGCATTACTATGATCCCCATTGGCCTTACACGGCCTTCCTCACGCCTTTTGGCCCGAAGATGCCGTTTAAACCGTTGATATCCGTATGGTCTCAAATAACTCAACTCAACAATAATGTGAAACTGTCTCGCGACTCGCCGGCACTGCGCTCTACGATAGACAATTACGACGGGGAAATAATGCGAGTGGACAGAAGTTTAGGCAAAATGTCCAACCTTATGTTCTCGCAAAATCAAAGCTTGCGCCAAACCGTTTTTGTGGTTACAGCCGACCATGGAGAAGAGTTTATGGAACATGGCTGCCTTGCTCACGGCCACAACCTCTATAACGAAACATTACATGTTCCGTTGATAATTCGCTTGCCAAAAGAAGTCGCCCGAAACTCCCAGGTGAACGCTCCCGTATCTCTTATGAACCTGGCAATGTCGCTTCTTGACGTCACCAACTCCGGCGCCGAGTGCCGCATTCCCGGAGAAAGCTGGTTCGCCGGTCGGCCGGATGGCCCGCCACACCCCTTTGAGAAGCCGATAATATCCGAACATATGAAATTGTCACAGGATATTAGCATCCGCAGTGTGATGCTGGGAAATCGTAAGCTTATCATCACCAAGACCAGAAAAGGATCACCCGATATAGAATTGTACTTTTTGGATGAAGACCCCGGCGAACATCGCAATATTGCCCAAGCTCACCCTGAAATTGTTAAAGAGCTCGGCAGGTATATTCAGGCATGGGAATTGCCCCCTCAGAAAATCTTAAATGGATTGGAAATTTCCTCCAGTATGAAGAAAAAACTCAAGGCGCTCGGCTATCTGCGTTAGGCCCGGCACATGTAAAATTCTTTCAAATAAGCATCAGTTTCTG
>CAZDAF010000468.1:0-2507 GCA_964503115.1 uncultured bacterium | reverse complement strand
ATTGATTTTCACATTCATCCGTTTTGTAAAGAAGCTACGGTAAAACCCAATCTCGGCGAAGCGGTCCGGAGGATGTTTTTGAAGGGCAGAGAGAACCAACTAAGTATTGAGGAAGCCATCAGGATGGGCGAAGCCTTCTTCCGCAACCGTAGCGTCGAGGACATTATCAGGGACATGGACGATGCGGGTGTGGACAAGGCGTGCATCGTCGCCATGGACCTCTCCACTTATTACGGGGTGGAACTGGTGACCAACGAAGATGTCGCCAAAATCGCTTCGGATTACCCCGACCGTTTTATACCATTCGCCGGCGTGGATCCATCCATGGGTCGGCTGGCGGTCGATAAGTTCGTGTACGCCGTGGATGAACTGGGCTGCCGCGCGCTCAAGCTGGTCCCGCCCGTCCAGCACTTCGATTTCTCCGACCCCAAACACGATCCTCTCTGGGAAGCGGCTCTGGAACGGGACGTAATCGTATGGACCCACACCGCCCACCAGAAATCACACCCTGACTCCGACGCCCGTCTCGGACACCCGATGCTTATCGAGCCGGTAACCCTCAAATACCCCGATCTCAAGATCGTACTCGGACACTGCGGCTTCCCATGGCCGTGGGAAGCATGGTCCCTCGTAACCAGGCGTCCAAACGTCTACCTCGACGTATCCGCCTACCCCGACCTTTACAACCACATGCCGTGGGACGCTTACTCGAAGTACGCCGCAGAGGACAAAGTCCTTTTCGCCACAGACTACCCGCTACGCGGCTTCAAGGATACCCTGGAGGCTTTGGAGAGAGTTGATATCTCGGAGGAATTCAGGAAAAAGATTTTAGGGGATAACGCCAAGGCGCTGTTGGGAATCTGAGGAGCCACCCTGAGATTCCGCAGCCTTGATCCATACAAACCTGAACGTTGCGGGGATCGGGTGGTGCTTACCGAAACAGGTCACTCCGGTTTGGCCGCGCTCATAACCGACCAATATCGCTTTGCAGGTCGGGCATAAAATCTTTAATTGGCGAAGCTTGTCCATATAACAATATATCCTTTTGAGCCGAACTACAGTCCTGAAACCGGCTCATCCTCACAATAAATTATATGAAATGTACAGCCTTGCTTGATGGCCAAATTCAAAATACCGCAAACCCGAGGTATATGAAAATGGCTCCTACTATCACGCCCAAAACGCCTATGCCGCGGAGAATACTCGAATCCATATCAATGAAAAACTCCGCAACTAGCTTATATGCAGAGGGAAAAATCAGCAGGAATACGACCGCCAGGGCCCAAACGCAGCCCAATACCAGGAGGACCTTGGCTGCGATTTGATCGGAACCCCATGCAGTAACAATCAATGTCGGAGCAAGCACGGCAAGGCAAAGGCCCATGATGCGTATTCTTGTGGTGTTTGCTATCAGTTTCTTAAAAAAGTCCGTCGTTGCGTCCGGAGCAAAAATCAACGGACTCCGAAGAACAATGGCGAGAATCCCAATAACAATACTTACTATCGCTAAATTAGTCATCGCTTTATTATCTATTCAAACCTTCTTTATCTACCCCTTTCAGGGGAGAGGTAATCATGGGATCTTCCTGACCCGGGGTGATTACCCCGGGCTATGCTGTTTTGCCCCTTTGGGGCGATATGGATAAGTACCCCACAGAATGTACACTACACCGGCTGCCGGCGTTTATTCCAATCCATAAACCTGTCTTGGCGCCAGATATTTCGGAAACTTGTCTAACAGCGCCAGTCGCATGAGGTAACAGAAATGACAGGCGCTGACGTATTCATCATCGTGTTCGAGGTTATATGTTTCGGCCAATAATGCCGGGCCGCCTTTGAGCAACGGACCGCAAATCGGGTGAAGTTCGGCATTGTAATTTTCAACCAACTCAGAGAGTGGCGTATCCCATATATTCCCCATGACCACCCCCTGGCAAAGGTGAACATATCCGAATGGGTCTATATGAACTCTCCCCGGATTTCTCAAATCTTCGTCCGAGCATTCAATGAACTTATCGTAACTTTGTTTTGGAAGGCCTTCGACCAGTTTCTCGACGGCTCTCCCTTTTAGCAGAGCCTCATTCCCAACAATCGGAGTTCCCTTCAATTTTTTCGTTTCCGTATCCGCCGTTGTTTTTTCAATGGTAATAGAGCTGAGAGGCATGCCTAGTTTTTTACCCGCCGATATCGCTTTTTTCGCCGGGCTATTTTTTTCGTCTTCGCAGTGAAATAGATCGTCGCTCACGGTAAGGTTGGAAACTCCCAATTCACAAAGAGGTTTTAACCAGAGTTCAGCATCCTCCTCCGATAAGGCCCAGTAGGAATTGGTTACCACCCCGGTTTTAAGCCCCATGTCCCGGGCGATCTTTAAGCCCTCAAGCATAAGAGGGTAGTAAAGGAACGCTTCACCACCTTCGAAATAAATCCATTCTATTGTCTTGATCGCAGCGATTTGATCGAAAGCTCCACGAAGTAGACCGACAGTGAAAGTTCCCATTGCTTTGGGG
>CAZDAF010000467.1:0-2513 GCA_964503115.1 uncultured bacterium | reverse complement strand
ATTATGATTAATCGCCGTGTAGGGAAAGCGTGTATATAATGGTTTACGTATTTTCTCTAAAGTAAGAAGCTTTGTATAGTCAATTGTAATTAAATTAATGCCTTGTTGCTTGCAAATTTCTACTTTACGTGCATCACGCGCCTGTAACATTTTCAAAGCTGCTTGGCCACCCCAATGTTTAATTGGGTGGAAATGCTGCTGTCCCTGATACTCAAATGCTACACGAAGAGTAGGAATGTAAATATCTAGTTCCAAACCTTCTAGCCAGTCAGGACGGTGATGGCGGACAACCTCGTAATCTGCAAGAATTCTGCTCACAATTTTATAAAGCATGGTTTCGCTAACCCACCCTTCACCAACTTTTTTGAACCCAAATTCTTTACGGGTAATATTCTCAATTTTCTTGGTAAAAGATCTTCCTGTCTGGGCTGCCTTTTTGCGAAGACTGATCATTTTTTCGGCTTCTTCTGACCTCACGTTTCGCCAGTATGTAATCTCATCATCCCGAATATCTTCACGTTTTGGGCCAAAAACAATCTTCAGGAGACTTTCTTTTTCGGTTTGAAACTCCCTTTGAGAAGTTATTAGAGTCTTTATATCATCTTGATATTCTTGTGGGCACACATCAGGAAGGTAGCCTAGAGAGGTGGGGTGGATCCCCAATCGCAAATAAGTTTGGTTAACGTACCAGCCATAATACTGAATAAACTGTACACCATACATCTCATGACAGTAACGTAATGTGGGTGCAGTAAGATTACACCTATGACACAATTCCTTCTCGAATTGAACTACAGACAATGGATCTTCTTTCTTCTTCATAGACGGTTCTGCAATAATATCAGGGAAAAAGCAACTATCCAGTGGAGCTTCACGTAAAGGGTTTGCGTTTTGAATTTCTGGCTGCATTGATTTCAAACGAAGCAAATTATCAACGGCAGACTTTGAACAAGCACATAACACAACCTGAGAGAATTGGTCTTTTGCAAAACCGAAAAATGTACCATAGTGATTTGGATAGTATACCACTGGATAAGGCAGATTTTCCCTAATAGTTGTCCCAAGTGATACCGGTGGTAAGGATGATTTTTTTGGTCTTCTATTTTTCATCCCCAAACTAAATACTCCTTATACGTCAGGTCACCCGTACATATTAATTAAGTCGTGTATTACTCCTCCATTTTCTTGAGTGCTTTTGCGCCGATGTCTTTGCGATAATGCACGCCGTCCCAATGTATCTTTGATACTGCTTCGTAAGCGCGGTCGATTGCCGAACGTATATCGTCTCCCAGGGCGGTGACTCCGAGGACTCGGCCTCCGTTGGTGACGACTTTCCCACCGTCTTTTTTGGTTCCTGCATGGAACACGGCCACATCTTCCATGGCCTCGGCATCTTCGATGCCCTCGATAATTTTTCCTTTTTCGTATTTACCGGGATACCCGCCGCTGGTCATGACGACGCAAACCGCCGGACGAGGGTCCCATTCGAGCGAATATCCTTCGAGCCGCCCTTCGATAGTGGCAAGCATAGCGTCGGCGAGATCGCTTTTTAGTCGCGCCATTTGAGGTTGCGTTTCCGGGTCGCCGAAGCGCGCGTTGAACTCGAGCACCCGGGGAACACCGTTCTTTATCATCAATCCCGCGTAAAGCACGCCGACGTAGTTTCTTCCCATTTGCGCAAGTGCCTTGACGGCGGGAGTCATTACCATTTCCATAATATCCCTGTGCACTTCGGAAGATATTACCGGTGCGGGAGAATATGCGCCCATACCGCCGGTGTTCGGGCCACGGTCATCGTCGAATACGGCCTTGTGATCCTGCGATCCTGCAAGCGGCAGCACCGTACGGCCGTCGGTGAACGCGATGAAGCTGGCCTCTTCGCCGACAAGACATTCCTCGACCACCACGCGCTTACCGGCGTCGCCGAAAGCTTGTTCGGTCATTATCAGGCTTAGCGCGTTCGAGGCTTCTTCGAGAGTGTTGCTGACGATAACGCCCTTGCCCGCTGCCAGTCCGTCGGCCTTGATGACGACGGGCGCCCCCATTTTTTTGACGAATACCCATGCCTCGTCACGATTGTCGAACACTCCATATTTTCCGGTGGGAATACCTGCGCCGTTCATAAGGTCTTTTGAAAACGCCTTGCTGCCCTCGATCTGGGCCGCCGCCCCGGTCGGCCCGAACACTTTAATTTTCTTCTCGATCAAAAGATCGGCAATACCCGCCACCAGGGCCGCCTCCGGCCCCACAAGCACCAAATCCACCGATTGCTCGCCGGCGAACTTTACAAGCGCTTCAACGTCCTGGGCTCCCACCGGAACGCATTCGGCGCACTGAGCGATGCCGGCGTTGCCCGGCGCACAATACAATTTGTCCACCAGCGAACTCGAAGACAACTTCCAGCACAGCGCGTGCTCTCGACCACCTCCACCTATCACCAGAACTTTCATTTATCCTCTCCCAACCTTCAGCTTGATAACATCAAATTATCTAGCACAACCTGAGATAATAAT
>CAZDAF010000466.1:0-2515 GCA_964503115.1 uncultured bacterium | reverse complement strand
GTGGGGAAAGGACCTAGCAGAACACTTAGATAAGGTCTATCGTTCAGCTCGTTTTTGCGTAATGTTTATCTCGACTCACTATGCAGAAAAGTTGTGGCCAAATCATGAGCGCCGTAGTGCGCTGGCACGCGCTGTTGAAGAAAAGGGTGAATATATACTCCCCGCGCGTTTTGATGGTACAAAGGTTCCAGGCATTTGTCACACTCTCGGATATGTTGATCTTCGATCAAAAACACCTGAAGAGCTTGGAAATATGATTCTCAGAAAGTTAGGTCGTGAACACAAGGATGTCTAACGTCAAGAAGCTAAAGGTGCTTACTTTTTTATAGTATACAATGAAAAAGGTACCCAGGATTGTTGGGTGCCTTTGATATGGTTTTGTATGTAAAACTGCTTTTATGCGGATTTCGGGGATTTTAAGCGGCATCTTTGAAGAAGCCCTCCACTTGTAGGTCGATAATACCAGCCACGCCGTAAGCACAAAAGGCGAAATCATTAGAAAACGTCGGAAAAGATTGAGATTCTGTTGTGCGTTGTGGTAAGATTGGATTCTTATTCGATGAAGATAAGGAGAAAAAATGATAAGAAATACTCTTTTCTTACCCATCGCTATTTGCTTGTGTGTTCTGACTTTTAGTGTAAAGGCAACAGAAGTTCCCCCCATTCCACAAGGTTATACAAACGAGCTGGCGGTCAAGGCCGCGATTCTGCTTGGCCAGATCAAACTGATCGATGCGATCAATATCTCCATACCCGACAACGTGGAAGAAATCCTCGACATCGAATACGGGACCGGCGGGGAGCGTAAGCTCCAATTGGACTTGTACCTGCCGAAAGGTCGCACAAAAGCCACGCCCGCGATTATTTTCATTCACGGCGGCGCCTGGAAAAGCGGAAAGCGTAGCGATATGAAGTTCTATTGCGTCAAATTTGCAGAAAAAGGATATGTCACCGCTACCGTCACGTATCGCCTTACCGGCCAGGCCCCTTTTCCCGCCGCGGTGCATGATGTGAAATGCGCCGTTCGGTGGCTTCGCGCCAACGCCTCCAAATACCAGGTGGACCCGAAACGCATCGCCGTGTCCGGCAACTCCGCGGGGGGCATTTGTCTATGATGATCGGTTATTCAGATGATCCATCCCTTGAAGGTAAAGGAGGGCATAACGATGTCAGCAGCCGCGTCTGTGCGGTCGTCAACTTCTATGGCCCCACCGATCTGACCACCGACTTCGCCAAAAAGCAACAAGTGCTCGTGGATTTCATGGGTGGAAAAACGTTCGACGAAGCATCCGATGCCTATAAGCTGGCCTCACCTCTGTTTCATTTAACTCATGACGATCCCCCCACCCTTATCTTTCACGGAACGATCGACAGCACGGTTCCTATCGTCCAGGCGGACAGGTTATCTGAGAAATTGAAAGAGCTGGGAATCGATTATATCTATGAAAGATATGAGGGCTGGCCCCACACCATGGACCTTGCGGAAGCTGTCAATCAGCGTTGTGTCTATCAAATGGAGCGGTTCTTCAAAAAGTGTTTTTCCAACAATAATTAAAAAAGGCACCCGAGATTGTTGGGTGCCTTCGATATGGTTTTGTCTATGATCTATTTTATGCCGATTTCGGGGGCTTTAGGGCCAATCCTATTCCGGCGGCGACTAAGCAGGCGATTCCCGCGATGATAAACGGCGTTGACCAGGCCGAGACGCCGGCGCCCGAGGTTTTGGCGGCATCCTTAAAAAAGCCCGCCACCTGTGGACCGGTAATGCCCGCTACCGCATACGCGAGGAACACCCAGCCATAGTTGGGGCCAAGGTTCTTCGTACCGAAAAAGTCGGATGTAGCCGTTGGGAACAGTGCGAAATTACCGCCGAAGTTGAAACCGATGATGCTGGCACCGACGATCAAACCCGCTTTCGATCCGCCCATCTTCAGGAACACCATCATAATGATACCCTGGAACGCACACATCGTGATTAATGCCATTTTACGCCCGATCTTGTCGGAAACCGTTCCCCAGATGATCCTTCCGAGGCCGTTAAAGATGGCGTAGCTGGCCATAGCCGTACCAGCAATTTTTCCTGCGATCTCGGCATTCTCCGCGACGCTGCTGGCCTGAAGGGCATCGATGCCGAACAATCTGATACAATAGATCACCATCAATCCTGCGAGGCCGGAACCGGTGAACATCAGAAGAAGCATATAATACTGAGGCGTGCCCAGCATCTGTTTGCTGGTCATGTCGATAGCGCCCGGCTTGCCCGAAGCAGCAGCCGGAGGCTCCCATCCCAGAGGCTTATAGCCTGCAGGCGGATCGATCATGACAAGGCTCCCCAGGAAAACGACAACGGCGAAAATGATGCCGTAAATAATAAAGACGCTTTGCACGCCGGGCAACCCGAACAGTTCGACCGTATTGAGCAATCCGCCGAACCAGCTCCCCGCCAGCTTGACCCAGATAGTCGCTCCGAAACCGAAACCGGCTACGCCGAGACCGGCGATCATCCCCTTCTTAT
>CAZDAF010000465.1:0-2531 GCA_964503115.1 uncultured bacterium | reverse complement strand
TCGAAAGGAGAAGACGGCGACGTAAAAGGAAAAGTGCGCGAGATAGAAAAGTTCGACAAGGCGATTCCCAAGGTGCTGAAATTGAAGCCGGACGTGCTGATACTCACCGGCGATCATTCGACTCCGACACAGCTGAAAAGCCACAGTTGGCACCCGGTGCCGTTACTGATATCCGGGCCTGCACTGCGCGCTGATTCATCCGGCAAATTCGGCGAAACCGAATGCTCCGCGGGATCGTTGGACATAATAAACGCAACAAACATCATGCCACTGGCGATGGCGCAGGCGGGCAAGCTGCTCAAATTCGGCGCTTGAAAACTGCTATAAAAAACTTCCCGGGTTCCATACTGGATTTTATTTATCCTCCACGCTGCGTGGTGTGCGGAGAATGGATCGGCAAATGGGAAGCGATGTGCACCCGATGCGTCGAGAGCATCAAGCCGGTGAAACATCCGATGTGCCCGATATGCGGCAGGCCGTTCGAGTCCGCACCCTACGATCACCTTTGCGGCACGTGTATCGAAAGCACCCCGCCTTTCGATGCGGCTCGATCCGCCGCTTTTTACGAAGAGCCGCTGCGAGACGCTATCCTGCGGTTCAAGTTCGACGGGAAAACGATCCTGGCCGAGCCGCTCGCACGCACCGCTTCCGAAGCGTTGGAAATGGAACTCTGGGATGTCGATATCGATTCGATTATACCGGTGCCTTTGCATCCGAAGCGGCTGAGATGGCGCGGTTTCAACCAATCGTTACTTCTGGCGCGGCATATCGGCAAGCGCGCAGGGATTTGGGTGGACGCATACACGCTTAAGCGTATTCGACCTACCAGACCTCAGGTCGAGCTTACACACAAGCAGAGGGCAACTAACGTAAAAGGGGCCTTCGCAGTGTCAAGACCCCAATTTGTCGATGGTAGAAAGATTCTTCTCGTGGATGACGTGTCCACCACGGGCGCCACGTTACGCGAATGCGCAAAAATGCTTCGAAAAGCTGGCGCAAGCAATGTCTATGCACTCACGGTGGCTCGCGCCCGTCAGTAACTGCGTTTGACCTATGCGGGCCGGAGCACCTCGCCGACCTTGCTCATAATTCCACCCACCTTGAGGGCGAATCCCGGATCGCCTTCCATTTTCATCTTCTGCTGCCCGAGCGCCTTCATGGCATCCAATGACCCTGAAAGGACGGCGACCGCCGTTTCGGGATCGACCCATAATATGGTGGAAGTCGGGGAAGAATGCCTGGTAGGGTAAACGGCCACTTTGCCGTTTTCGAAAGTTATATGATAAAACGGCCCATCCGGCTCGATGCCGAACTGAGCCGTCCCGTCGATGTCGCTGATGGAGGTTTTAACTTCCGGATGCCGACGCGCCAGTATTTCCATCGAGTGAACGACTACTCGAAGTAAAAGCGCCGCGCGGGTTTTTACGCCGCCGGGGGCTTCGTTGCCCATCAACGATTTACCCAACAGCTTACTCAGCTTGACGAATTTCAAAAGCAACGGCAACCCGAACAGCAATTTGCGTATACGGGGCCTTGCACTGCCGCCGGAGAACGAATCGTTGAGAGCGTCCGGCGAAGCGAACTCGAGTATCAATGAAGGTCGTTTCCGTCTTTCCCGCAATACCTCGATCCCGCCGCCCTTGAACCGTATCGTGGCGACCAGCTCGTTATACCCGGCGACCGTAAGCATTACGGTACCGCGCGAACCGCCCGCTCCCGTGCCCCCATGCACCCTGTCCAACCGCTCGAGCTCCTCAAGAACCGGGAGTATCGCATGAAGGTTGACTTTTGCTTTTATTTCGTCGATCAGAGCTTTATCAGACATTCTCGCCTCCCTACCCGGCTAATGTGCCTTTTGAAATTGAGAAATACTTTCAGACAGCCGAGCGACAAGGTGCAAAGCGCGGATTAAAACCATCGAGCAGCTTCACACCAACCTGCAATTTTCACTCCCACTTCGCTTTTAAGGTATCGCTGATTTAGTGCGTATAGCTTTTTCTATTTCGGTCCTTGCCCCTAGCTTTTCTTGGGCAACCCCAACATCTCGCGCGTTTCGTCCGGTGTGGCGATCGGCCGGTTGACGATCCGTGCGATATCTTTTACCCAAACGGCTTGGTCATAACTTCCCTTGGCCAATTCGCCGCCGGGCACGCGGGTGTTGTCTTCGAGTCCGATGCGAATGTGTCCGCCCGTTATGGCGCTCATAAACGCTGCGGGAACCTGGTTCGGCCCGACGCCGCAAACGCTGTAAGTAGCGCCCTCGGGCAAAAGATCCTTCATGCTCATGTGAATGAGCGGATTGAACGCCATGCCGCCGGCTACGCCGTATACGAACTGGAAGTGCATCGGCTCGACGAAAACGTCTCCCTGACGACGTATGAGCAGGGCATTGTAAAGTCCGCCCGGATCGTAAACTTCAAACTCGGGCTTGACGCCGTTTTCCTTCATGGCCTTACCAAACTCCTCGAGCATCTTGAAGGTGTTCTCGAAAATGAACTCGATCATAACCTTGCCCTGTTTGTGATCTGCGA